>CAMWUB010000332.1 GCA_947177345.1 uncultured Ruminococcus sp.
CCCCCACCACGCATAACCCCATTCCTCTACGTCTCGTGGGCTCGGTTATTTGTATAAGAGAAAGCTATTAAAAAAAAAAAAAAAAAAATGGTACACTATATTCATGGGTATAAAAATTATATCCCGAATATATTATTGAAAGGTCTGATGTGAATGAAAAAATTCAGAAAATTAACGGCTCTTATTGCAAGTGCTATACTTGCCGTTTCGGCTATCCCTTTCGGAGCAGGTGCGGAAATCCTTAAAGGTGACATAAATCAGGACGGCGTTGTTGATATTAAAGATGCCGAATTACTTGAAGATTTCATGTGAAATTATTTTTTTGACCGTAAAGAATATACGGAAGAAGAAATACAGTATTATATTACTTACGGCGATATGAACGGCGACGGCAAAGTGTGGAATGACGACATAGTACTTATGGGTGAAGTAAACAGCGATATAACTTTAAATACTGAACTCGGTGATGTAAATCATGACGGTTATGTGGATTCTATAGATGCTACTGCTGTACTTTTGTATTATGCTGACCTTTCTAATGATAATTACGACAATTACACCGCAGAAGAACACGAAAACTTTAAAAAATACGGTAATATGTCTAAAGAAGAACTCGGCGACGATTATGTAGATTGTATTGATACTTCATTGATATTACAGAAATACGCTGGTCTGTCTGCAACTGAATAACATAAACCAAAAGGACGGATTATATAATCCGCCCTTTTATTATTATTTAAGCATATTGTTTAAAGCACTCGCAAGAGCCTTGACAGATGATGTTATAATATCGTTGTCGATACCTGTTCCCCAGAAACTCTTGCCGTTGTCGTCGATAATTTCGACATATGACACCGCCTTAGATGCTGAACCCACTTCGAGAGCGTGTTCTGTATAGGTATTTATTGTATATTCTGCTCCGATATATGACTTTACTGCATTACTTACGGCATCAAGGCGACCGTTGCCGGAATCTGCTGAGGTTACTTTTCTGCCATTATACTCAAATGTGACTGTTGCTTCAATACCGTTCTGCTGTACAAAATGTGTTTCAAGTATATTGATAGGTGTGATTATGTCAACATAGTTCTGCTTGAATATGGAATATACCTCGTCAGGCATGAGTTCTTTATGCTGGTGGTCTGAAACGCCCTTGACAAGATAGCCGACGTTCTCACGCATTTTTTTCGGGAGATTATATCCGAATCTTGTTTCAAGAATATATCCGATACCACCCTTACCGGACTGGCTGTTTATTCTGATAACGTCCGCTGAATATTCACGACCGACATCAGCAGGGTCAATCGGTAAATATGGAACTGTCCAGTGTTCAGTATGTTTTTCCTCACGCCACTTCATGCCTTTTGCGATAGCGTCCTGATGCGAACCACTGAACGCCGCAAATACTAAAGCTCCGCTATATGGCTGACGTTCATTTACAGACATTCTTGTAACTCTTGTATAGAGTTCTGTTATCGCCGGAATATTACTGAAATCAAGTTCAGGGTCAACGCCTTGCGAATACATATTCATAGCAAGTGTTATAATATCTACGTTTCCTGTACGCTCACCGTTTCCGAATAATGTACCTTCTACACGGTCAGCACCGGCAAGGAGTCCCATTTCCGTATCTGCAATCGCACAACCTCTGTCATTATGTGGGTGCAGTGAAATAATGACATTCTCACGGTTATTTATGTTCTCACAGATGTACTCTATCTGATTTGCGTATACGTGTGGCATAGAAAGCTGTACGGTAACCGGCAGATTTATTATCACTTTATCGTTTTCGGTAGGTTGCCATACGTCTATAACAGCGTTGCATACTTCAAGGGCGTATTCAGGTTCTGTACCGGTAAAGCTTTCCGGTGAGTACTCAAAGCGGAAATTTCCTTCGTACTTTTCCCTGAACTCCTTACAGAGTTTAGCACCTGTAACAGCTATCTGCTTTATTTCCTCCCTGCTCTTGCGGAAAACCTGTTCACGCTGTGCAAGGGACGTTGAGTTATACAGGTGGACTATAGCATTTTTACAGCCTCTTAACGCCTCGAAAGTCTTTTCAATTATGTGTTCCCTTGACTGTGTCAGTACCTGTATTGTTACATCGTCCGGTATTAAATTTTCCTCGATAAGCGTACGGCATAATTCGTATTCCGTTTCAGATGCCGCCGGAAATCCTATCTCTATTTCCTTGAATCCTATTCTGACCAGTTCCTTGAAAAATTCGAGTTTTTCGGACAGGTTCATAGGCGTTATGAGTGCCTGATTGCCGTCTCTTAAATCGACACTGCACCATGCCGGTGCTTTTTCGATATACGACTTTTCAGCCCATTTCATCGAAGCTTTCGGTGCTTCAAAGAACTGCCGTGTATACTTCTGATAATTTTCCATGAAAAAAACCTCCTTTAAAATAAAAGCTCCCCTATGGAATCCATAGGAGAGACGAAAAAATTCCGTGTTACCACTCTCATTGACGCAAAATTACGCCCGCTCATCTGCATCTCAAAAAATGCATATCTCTGTAACGTGAGAAATACGGTCTGACCTAATCGCCTAAAGACTTTCAGCCGACTGCTCAGGGAGGAGCTATAACCTGAAAAATTTTACTGTTTCGCACCATACAACAGTTCTCTGTGAAAATTACAACAGGTCTTTTTTCCCGTCAACGCATTTAGTAGTATATATTTTATTATACAACATTATTCCGGATTTGTCAAGGGATTTTTAAAAATTTTTTATTTTTCAATCAATTTTTTTCGCATGAGAACGAGGTCAAAAACATCAAGAACGCCGTCGGAATTTAAATCAGCCTGTTTCCAGTCGGTTATTTCCATATCTGAACCGCCTAAAATATATTTCTGTAATGTAAGAACAT
>CAMWUB010000333.1 GCA_947177345.1 uncultured Ruminococcus sp.
GCCTTGTCAGATATATGCCGGAAAATAAAATCTGATTATTATATAAAATCGTGTTTTACGTGTCAGTATTCGGAGTATTCACCGTATGGAAATTGCGAATTTGGTACTATGATGTGTTACCGTGAATGCAAGAAAAACTGTCTGAAAATAAACAGTAAAGCCGATTATTTCAAGTATCTTGGGGACGAAGAGTTTACACACAGACAGGAAACATTTCTTTGCAGTGAGTATGATTTAAGAGATAAATACGAAGGTTATCGGGGATTCGTCGATATATGAAAAAAAGCACGGATTTTTTAAGTCCGTGCCTTTATTTTATACGCCGTATGTGCTTCTGTATTCAAGCATTTTGTCAAGATATTCCTTGCCGTCAACGATACCGTTTCTGATAGCGTCTATGATGTCTTCCATAGTTACTATCGGATAGACAGTCACGCCGAAATCACGCTTTACTTCCTGTACCGCTGAGAGTTCGCTAGTACCTTTTTCCATTCTGTCGACGGTGATAACCATTCCGGTTACGTCGACATCGGCAGCGGATTTAAGTTTAGGCATGGATTCACGGAGAGCCTTTCCGGAAGTCATAACGTCGTCGATTATAACGACTTTTTCGCCGTCGGTGAGAGTTTTTCCGACAAACATACCACCTTCGCCATGGTCTTTTACTTCCTTGCGGTCGAAACAGTAGGAAACGTCAATACCGAACTTGTTACTGAGTGCAACAACAGCAGATACCGCAAGGGGTATACCCTTGTAAGCAGGACCGAAAAGGGTCTCAACGGGGATATTGTTTGCGTGAATGCATTCGGCATAGTACTCGCCGAGTTTTGCGAGTTGTGTACCGGTTTTGTAGTTACCACAGTTGATAAAGTACGGTGCTTTGCGTCCGCTTTTCAAGGTGAACTCACCGAAAGTAAGCACACCGCAGTCAACCATGAACCTGATAAAACTTTCTTTGTAGGTCATTTTTTTAACTCCTTTTTATTTATATTAACCGCTTATATATACGGTCTTATAGCATCTTTAATATTATTTCTATATGCCCATCCCTTCATTTTATTGTAAACATTACGACTACGGTATTCTGGATTATCCGGATATTGTTCACGGGCTGATTCTATGAAATCGTATAAAGTTTGTTTTTTTTCTTCTGATAACTCGAAAGGTTTTATAGCATCTTCAATATTTTCAGGAGCAGGCGGTGGCGGTGGTGCAATGCCGGATATATTCTTCTGTACCGATATATTTATTTCCTTGCCTATGGCTATTTCAGTAGCTTTTATAAAGTTTCCGCTGTCTTTGCATATAAGGTGTATATCAGCATCTTCGTTTATTATGCTTCCTAAGAAAACAAGAATAACCGGATTGATTAAATCGTTGCTTTCGACTTCTTTCATGGTTATTTCTGCTTTACAGGAATACAGTTTCGACAAAACGGAAAAACTAACATTGTCATCTGATTTACTGAAGAATATAATCAGATTATCTTCTGCGGAAAGTTCTTCTATACCGTCAAGACCGTTTGTATGTACGCTGTGGAAATCGACAAGATAATATTTTTTGTTTTGATTTATATTTTCATTATACGGAACTATGTCCATTTTAAAACCTCCTTATTTTTCTATCAGTGTTTTGAGAGCATGATAATATGGTTTTGCTTTATCATAACCAAATTTCTGTACTAATAAATCAGATAAAAATTTGTTTCTTTGGTCTGAATCTACTGACAAAACTCTGTTATATATATTCAGTAACTTTTTTCTGTCAGATTCAGAACGATTAAACTTTTTTACAGCTGTATCAAACTCCAGTTCGATTTCAGCTGGAATCTTCTGAGCAGGTGTGGTAGGTAATATTTCAATGCCTGATATAGTATTCTGTACTGATATATTTAACTCATTGCCTAAAACGATTTCAGAAGATTTTATCAGGTCTTCACCGTTACTGGATACGAGGCATATATCAGGATTTTCATTGCTTATGCTTCCTATGTACATTGAAATAACAAGCGGAATCAGATTTTTTCTTGCTATTTCTTTCATTATTACATTCGCACCACATGAATATAATTTTGAAAGAATAGAAAAATCAACAGAGGATTCACCCTTGACGAAAAAAATAATCACGTTATCATTATCGGAAATTTCTTCTATTCCGGTGAATCCTTCTTCCTTTACACTGCTGAAGTCAATAATATAATATTTTTTCTTCGGAATTGTTATCATTTTTATCCTCCTTTTCAGATATATGGTTTAATGGAATTATAGACATCTATGCTGAATTTACGAGTAATTTCACCTTTTATATAAAGACAGTCAGATGTGGAATACATTTTTTTGCCCTTTTCTATTATATCGCATAATAATAATCTGTCTTCTTCCGAAAAATCAAGAAGTTTAAGTATTTTGTCAAAAGTGTTATCGTTATGTGAAGATTCCACAATTTCCTGCTGAAGTATTTTCAATATATTCGGTGACATAATTATATCAGCATTTCTGCCTTTCCAGAAATTTATAATATATTCATAACCGGAATCATTACTGATTATATAGCATTCTGATTCCGGACTGTTACCAATAATATACCCAATAAAAGTACATATCTGAAAATTAATGGCATCTTTTCCGCCGTTCTGAACTCTGTATAATTCTATACCAGCTTCGGAACGTATCATTTTCTTGTACATACTGAAAGTCAGGGTTTCATTAGTCGGGGTATAGAATATTATTACTTTATCATTTTCCGTAAGTTTTTCAATACCTTTCATACCTGCCTGATGTACATTTTCATAGTCAACAAAAAAGTATTTTTCTGTCATTGTAAATCTCCTATTTTATCAACGATTTAATAGCCTTATAA
>CAMWUB010000334.1 GCA_947177345.1 uncultured Ruminococcus sp.
ATTATATTGATTTTTTTGTTTATAGGAATACCAATCGGAATAATAATATTTTTTATAATGTCACTGCTTGAATTTAAGGGTACACCAAAAGACCATCTATACTATAAGAAACGAAAGAAAAAGCTGATAGTATCGGCGATACTTATGGGAATAATTTTAGCGTCAGTGGTGGGATTGTTTATAATGTCACAGATGATAATAAGATATATGTAAAGGAGAGTTTTATATGTTAGATACTGTATTTGGTTTGTTGATTATCGGAATAATGGTATTTTTCAGAACATCATTGCTTGAATTTAAGGGTACGCCGAAATACCATTTATACTATAAGAAACGCAAGAAAAATCTGATAGTATCGGCGGTGCTTATGGGAATAATTTTAGCATCAGTGGTGGGATTGTTTATAATGTCACAGATGATAATCAGATATATGTAAAGGAGAGTTTTATATGTTTGGAGATTTATTAGTTACGGCAATACTGGTAGGAATAATTTTATTTTTTATAGTATCGCTTATTTTATGGAAAAAAACTCCGAAGGACAGCGGAAAATATAAGTCAAGGAAAGGTGCTTTTATAGCGTCATCTATACTTGCCGGAATACTTATAACTATAATTATACTGTTATTTATAGATTACGGTGTATTCGAGGGGCTTTTTCTGTTCATACCGGTGGGAATACTGATATTTTTCATAGTATCGCTTATTTTACTGAAAAAAACTCCAAAAGACAGCGGAAAATACAAGGTAATAAAAACTATGTGTATAACTTTTGCGGTACTCGCTGGAATACTCGTATCGGCATTTGTGGTACTTTTCATAATGACACAGATGATAATAAGATATATGTAGGAGTTATTTTTATATGTTTTTAGATTTTTTGTTTCAGATAATACCGATAGGAATACTTTTATTTTTTACAATGTCCCTGCGTGAGTTTAAGGAAACTCCGAAAGAACATTTAGACTATAAGAAAATAAAGAAAAAATTTATAGTATCGGCGGTACTTATGGGAATAATTTCGGCATCAGTTGTAGGATTATTTATAATAATTTTTTCACTTGCACATATATAAAGGAGTGTTCAGAATGAGTGACAAGCTGTTTCAGAAAATACTGATAATAATTTTAATAATCGGTGCGATAAGTACTGGTATACTGGTAGCGTATACATTTTATCTGCACGAACACTGTTCGATAATATCGTACATTGCAAACGGAGGTTAATTATATATGAAACTTTTCCGACAGATTACGGCGATTTTATTAATAGTACTGGTTTTTGTGGGATTCGATATGTCAGTATATAACCTGTTCACGAAGCGTTATATAAACGATACGAGCGAACAGATGCAGGCGAAGTCGATAGAACTCGATAAGTATTTACCATTTAAAGAAGATTCGGAAGTTGTAAAAATTGAAACAGACTTCAAATTAACCGGAAATCTTCCAGTTATAGACGGTGCTGCGGCATTGTATCCGGTATTTTCGGGGTTCGTGAACGCTGTATATCCTGAAGACAGCGTATTTTTTGACGGTGAAAACTTCACTCAGGAAAGTGCTTTACATTATACGAATACTTTAAAGGCGTATCAGGCGGTTGTGGACGGTACAGCGGATATTATTTTCTGTGCTGAACCATCACAACAACAGCTTGACTACGCAAGGGAGCAGGGTGTTGAATTGGAATTTGTCCCGATAGGTCACGAAGCGTTTGTGTTCATAGTAAGTAACGATAATCCGGTTGACAGTCTGACAGTAGAACAGATACAGGGTATGTATTCCGGAAAATATACGAACTGGTCAGAAGTCGGCGGTGACAGGTCAGTTATTGACCCTGTACAGCGTATAGAGGGTAGCGGAAGCCAGTCTGTTATGATGTCGTTTATGGGTGGTACTCCTATGAAAAAAAATCTGTTCGGATTTATGGGACGTGCTATAGGTTTTTCGTTCAGATACTATGTTTCCGGAATAGTCGCAAACGGTGGTGTTAAAATGCTGTCAGTGAACGGAGTATATCCGGATAAGGAGAACATTTCCGCCGGAAAATATCCGGTGACTGTAGACTTCTATGCGGTATACAGAAAAGACAATACCAATCCTAATATAAAATTATTAACTGACTGGATTCTGTCTGAAGACGGTCAGGAAATAGTCGAAAAATCGGGATATATTCCGATACAACAGGAGAATTTGAAATGAAAAATATTCTTGCTAAAATTTTTATCATTACGGGATATATTCTGCAACTTTTATATAGTTATGTAATACTTGCGGTATGTGGTACTTTAGCTTTCGGGAAGTGGGGTGCATACGAATCTTTTGATGCTGTAAAACTTTCGCTTGAAATATCGGATATATTTAATATTGTCATAGTAACGCTGATATTTGTAGTATTTGCGTTTCTGCCATACGGATTGACTAAATGTTTTTACTGGTGGTATTATGAGGAAAGAAAAATTTCTGAATGCTGGATTATACCGTCAAAAATGATAAGTATTATAGCAGTATCAGTATATATAATAGGTAGTATTCTTTATTTTCTTAATATTTAATAACCGGAGGTGGATATAATGATTGAATTTTTTTGGGACTTAATTTGTGAATTTGCAAGTCCGGAATTGTTTTTTTCATTGCTTGGTGTTATGGTATTATCAGGTATTGTAGTAATTTTTTCAACCCGAAGTATTTTTACTAAATTTTTCATTGTAACAGGGGAAATTTTTCAGATTTATACGGAATATTTAATATTGATGTTTTGTGTATTTTTGTCATTTCCACGTTGTTGTGAGGGAGGAGAAATAGTTTTTGAATATACATCTGAACATTTTATCACGTTGATTATATTGATACC
>CAMWUB010000335.1 GCA_947177345.1 uncultured Ruminococcus sp.
AGGTAAATATTCTTCCGGCTGTGCGAATCTTACTGACGGACGGTATGAAGGTACAATTTTACCCAGTTTTCCGGATAATTTCCCCTCTAAGAAGTCACCGACCAGTGTTACAGGTGCTGAATAGTCACTACCACCGGAGATAAATGCATTTTCCTCGATTTTACGCTGAAAATACATTCCGGCGAGTACATCATCAGTGCCGTAATCTTCAGGACTTATCCCGACGAGCAAAGCACTGTTTGAATTTTCAGCGTTCCGTGCAAACCTGCTCATTCCGTTGACGACAAGCCGGTTTTCTTCCGAAGATGCCGATATTACTTCTCCACCCGGACACATACAGAATGTATACAGTGTGCGACCGTTCGGAAGATGCCCCGCAAGTTTATAATCGGCTGATTTCAGAGCTTTATGACCTGCAAAAGCTCCATACATATCACGGTCAATGTCGAGGCGTGGGTGTTCGATTCTCACACCGACGGAAAAATTTTTAGCAGAAAGTGAAATATTTTTATTATTCAGAAGTTCAAAAACATCTCTCGCACTATGTCCGGTAGCAAGAATCAGATTATCTGTACTGACTGTATGCAGATTATTACCGTCGGTATATATTACTTCTGAAATATGGTCGTTTTTTGTCCGGAAATCGCAGAATTTAGCGTTAAAAATTATTTCACCACCAAGCCGGATAATTTCATTACGGATATTTTTTACAATTGTAAGTAAATTATCCGTACCGATATGTGCCTTTGCAATATATAGTATTTCTTCCGGAGCTCCGAACTCTACAAATTTTTCAAGAATCCAGTCAATTCTTTTGTCTTTTATACCGGTTGTCAGCTTGCCGTCGGAAAAAGTACCTGCTCCTCCCTCACCGAACTGTACATTACATTCCGTATTGAGTTTTCCACCGGAACGGAAATTTTCCACTGCTGAACGCCGTGTATCGACATCTGAACCACGCTCCAGAATAAGCGGACACGCTCCTGACATGGCAAGTACCAATGATGCGAACATTCCGGCTGAACCGAAGCCGACAACTACCGGACGTCTGAAATTTCCGGAAAGTTTTTCAGGTTTATATATAAATTTTTCCGTTCTGATGCAGTTTTTGACGGTATTAAGTACTTTTTCCTCATTTTTCACTTCAACGTCAAGCGAGATTATAAAATGAACGTCTGTTTTTTTGCGAGCGTCAACTGATTTCCTTGAAAGTTTAACGCTTATCAGATTTCCCGAAGAAATTTTCAGTTTTCTGATACATAAATTTTTGAGTTCCGAAAAATCAAAATCCAGTGGTACACGTATATTATTTATTCTTAACATTTTCTACCACCTTTCAGCGATTCTGCACATTTTCTGCCTGCCCATATTCCTGACGACCACGCCCATTGCAGATTATAGCCACCGCAATCGCCGACCGTATCGAGAATTTCACCACAGAAATATATTCCCTTATGTAACTTTGATTCAAGATTTTCGGTTATACAGTCGGCATGAATACCGCCGTATGTTGCCTGAGCGTTCTGCCACGGAGAACAGCCGGTTACTTCAAATTCAAGATTTTTAATCATATCTGTTAATTTTTTTAGTTCCTTATCGGTAATCATGGAAATCTTTTCCGTAATCGGTTTATGTATGGCGTTTCTGACAAGCCATACTGCAAGATTTTTTACAAAAATTCCGGTCAGAAGCTCTTCCAGTGTATTTTCTGAACGGTCTTCACGTATTTTTTCAAGATATTCAGTAACTTTATTATGGCTTATATCCGGTAACAAATCCGCACGGAGTATCAATCTGCCCTCATAATCGCCGAAAAGATACGCAAGATTGAACACACATATTCCGGATATATTATTTTCATTGAACTGCATTTCACCGTATTCAGTCCGGAGAATCTTTCCGCACGATACAGCCGAGATTTTCCCCTTTACTCTTACACCTTTCAGACCTTTAAGGCATTCCGGATTTACTCTCAGAGAGGCTACCGCAGGGCATATCTTTGAAACTTTATATCCCATATCACGAAACATTCTGAGTATAGCTCCGTCAGTGCCGAAAGATGTTCCGGCATAACCTCCGGAGGCTATTATTACTTTTCTGCATATAATTTCGTCTTTCTTCGACTTAAGAATATATTTATCGCCGTGATGGCTTATGCTTTCAACTTTGAAGTCACATATTTCACGGACACCTAACGAATCGAGTTTCAGGCGAAAAGCGTTCACAATAGTAGTAGAACTGTTGCTCCGTGGATAAATTCCGCCCTCTCGTCCCTCACTGCCGAATGTACACATCACACCCATATCTTCGGTGAAAAATTCATAATAATCCGGAGTTTTCCGTATAATCTTCATTGCATCTACTGAACCGTGATAATTTTCAGCGGAAATTTTTTTATTGCTAAGATTACATTTTCCGTTTCCGGAAGCTATAATCTTTTTACCAGTCCGGAAAAGCCTTTCAATAATTAAAATATCACATTCCGGAAAGGTTTCGCCAGCTGAGACCGCCGCCGCATATCCGGACGCACCCCCACCGACTATTGCTATATCTGTATACATTTATTCCACCTCGCTTTTAATATCCATGATTACTATTTCCGGACGATTATTAAAACGTACCGGAGCAGGTGATACACCTATTCCGGAAGTTATAAACATAGTTCCGCCGGAATAGTCAAAACAGCCCTTATCATATACTTCCTCGCCGTGAAGCTCCGGAAACAACTGCATACTTCCGGAATCTATCATAGCACCGAAAAACGGTAACTGAACCATACCACCATGAGTATCTGCACATATTGTAAGGTCAGTACCGAAAGCCGAGAACTTTGCATAGTTA
>CAMWUB010000336.1 GCA_947177345.1 uncultured Ruminococcus sp.
CAAACAAATATAAAATTTTAGGAGGAAACTAAAATGGCAGTAAGAGTAGCAATCAATGGTTTCGGCCGTATCGGTCGTCTTGCATTCAGACAGATGTTTGATGCAGAGGGTTATGAGGTAGTTGCAATCAACGACCTTACAAAGCCTTCAATGCTCGCACAGCTCCTCAAGTACGATACCGCACAGGGCGGTTACTGCGGTAAAATCGGTGAGAATCTTCACACCGTTTCCGCTGACGATGAGGCAGGCACAATCACAGTTGACGGCAAGACACTTACAATCTATGCTAAGGCTAATGCTGCTGAACTCCCATGGGGTGAAATCGGTGTTGATGTAGTTCTTGAATGTACAGGTTTCTACTGCTCAAAGGCAAAGTCACAGGCTCATATCGATGCAGGTGCTAAGAAAGTTGTTATTTCTGCTCCGGCTGGTAACGACCTTAAGACTATCGTTTACAGCGTAAATCAGGACACTCTTACAGCTGAAGATACAATTATTTCTGCTGCTTCATGCACAACAAACTGCCTCGCACCTATGGCAAAGGCTCTCAACGATTACGCACCTATCCAGAGCGGTATCATGTCAACAATCCACGCTTACACAGGCGACCAGATGATTCTTGACGGTCCTCATAGAAAGGGCGACTACAGAAGAGCAAGAGCTGGTGCTGCTAATATCGTTCCTAACTCAACTGGTGCTGCTAAGGCTATCGGACTTGTTATCCCTGAACTCAACGGAAAACTCATCGGTTCTGCTCAGAGAGTTCCTGTACCGACAGGTTCTACAACTATCCTCACAGCTGTAGTTAAGGGTACAGATGTTACTAAGGAAGGCATCAACGCTGCTATGAAAGCTGCTGCTTCTGAATCATTCGGCTACAACGAAGACCAGATTGTTTCTTCTGACGTTATCGGCATGAGATACGGTTCACTCTTCGACGCTACACAGACTATGGTTTCAAAGATTTCTGACGACCTCTATGAAGTACAGGTTGTTTCATGGTACGACAATGAAAACTCTTACACATCACAGATGGTAAGAACTATCAAGTACTTCGCTGAACTCGGCTGATTCTATTAACCGGACAAGCATTTTTTACAAGGGCAGTTCTTCGGGACTGTCCTTTTTTATATGCGATATTACATAAGAAAGGATTTTTAATTTGATTAATGAAACTACTGAAAATATTGAAAAAAGCCTCCGGAAAAAATTCAAGAAGTCAATATGGTGCAGATTCACGAAAGCCATAAATGAATATAAACTCGTACAGCCATACGATAAAATAGCGGTCTGTATATCCGGCGGAAAAGATTCCATGTTAATGGCGAAACTCTTTCAGGAACTCAAACGTCATGACAAATTCTCATTTGACGTGGAATTTATTGTAATGAACCCTGGGTATAATCCGGAAAATCTCGCTATGATTAAACACAATGCCGAAATAATGGATATTCCGGTAAATATCTTTGAATCGGATATTTTCAATTCCGTCGTGCATATTGAAAAAAATCCGTGTTATATATGTGCAAGAATGAGGCGAGGTTATCTTTATAGTAAAGCCAAGGAACTCGGCTGTAATAAAATCGCACTCGGTCACCACTTCGACGACGTAATAGAAACTATTTTAATGGGTATGCTTTACGGCGGACAGGTTCAGACTATGATGCCGAAACTCCACAGCACCAACTTCGAGGGTATGGAACTTATCCGTCCTATGTATCTCATAAGGGAAAGTGACATTAAACACTGGTGTGTATATAACGATTTACATTTCATACAGTGTGCGTGCCGTTTTACTGAAGAATGTGTCGAAACTCCGGAAATATCGAAACGCCTTGAAATAAAAAATCTGATTGCCGAACTCGTCAGGACTAATCCGCAAGTTGAAAAAAATATCTTCCGGAGCGTGCAGAACGTAAATCTGAATACTATTATAGCTTATAAAGATTCCGACGGCGTTCATAATTTCCTCGACGATTATGAATAAATTTCCATAAATATTTTCTGCCTGACGTGTCATAATACTATCACGGCATCAATAATTATTTCAAAGGAGTTTTAAATCATGAGCAACTATAACAATAATAACAGCGAAACTACTCAGAAAGGCAGAGAGACTCTCGAAAGATTCAAAATGGAATCTGCCAGCGAACTCGGAATTAATCTCAGACACGGTTACAACGGTGACCTCACTTCAAAGGAAGCAGGTTCAATCGGCGGTAACATGGTAAAGAAAATGATTGAATCATATACAAAACAGTAATCAATCAGAATAATAAAAATCCCTGTAGTGAAACTCATTACAGGGATTTTTTTTACCAGTTGTATTTTGTCAGATTTCCCTCACGGGATAAGTCAGGATATTCCCACTGACGAAGTACTTCATATACCGCTATTGCTACCGAATTTGAAAGGTTAAGACTTCTTAAATTATTCCGCATAGGGATTCTCACACAGGTATCGGGATTCTTATATAATAAATCCTCCGGAAGTCCAGCATCTTCACGACCGAAAATAAGATAGGCATTATCCGGATATTCAACGTCACTATGTACGTGTCTTCCCTTAGTCGTGAAGTAGAAAAAATTTCCGGATTTATTTTTTTCAAAGAAATCGTTTAAATTTTCGTAATATGTTATTTCGAGTTTGTCCCAGTAGTCGAGACCTGCTCTTTTAAGATGTTTGTCGGAAACTTCAAACCCTAACGGCTTTATAAGGTGTAGTCTCGCACCTGTTACCGCACACGTTCTGGAAATATTACCGGTATTCTGTGGTATCTGAGGTTCAACAAGTACTATGTTAAGATTATGCATTTTATATCACCATGTATA
>CAMWUB010000337.1 GCA_947177345.1 uncultured Ruminococcus sp.
CTTAAAACGTTCCACGCATGGTCAACACCGCTTACGTAATAAGTTTCCAGACCGGCTTTATTGTAAAGGATATTTGCAATTCTTGCGTAACCCTCGCATACTGTGGAATCATTCAGAAGTACGGAGGCATCATTATGATTGTTTCTTCCTCCTGATAATCCGTCATCATATACAGTATTGTTACATATCCAGTCGTGAACTGCCTTTATTTTCTGCACTTCCGACATATTTTCAGATATTATTTCATTTATTATTTTGTCTGTATGTGAATCCACGTACATATTCAGGAAGCCTACATCATCTGAACCCCTGAAATTATTCAATATAAATTCTTTCATGTCTTTGGTGAAGTCACTGGTTTTACTGTCAAAAACGTTCTTGTTATTGATAGTCATGAGTTCAGGGCAGTCATAAACAGCATTTTTAATTGGTATATCAAAGTCTGAAAGAGTGATGTTTTTAAGATTTCTGCAATCATAGAAAACCATTTCGGCAATGGAAGATTTACCGGTTATAGTGGCATCTTCCAGTGCGGAACAGTTTCGGAATGCCCTGAAATCAATATCAGAATTATTCAGTTCAATATATGATAAATTATTACAGTCTTTGAATGCGTCTTTACCTATTGAAGAATCAATATCAAGTTTCAGTTCCCTGACATCTGTATTCTCAAATGCATTATCACCGATAATTATATTACGGCAACTTTCAGGATAAGGTATGTAATCAAGGGAAGTACAGTTCGTGAAAGCATGATAATCTATAGTAAATGATTCCGGATTTCCCTGAAAGTTTATTTTTTTCAGATTTGTGCAATCCGCAAAATTATGTATTCTGTCAATATCTGAAGGAAGTGTTATTTCCTCAAGAAACTCCCAGCGATTGAAAGGCATTCCCAAATCTTTTATATTTGCAGGAAAAGATATTTTTTTTATATCCGGCTCTATCCCAAAGGCATAAGGGTCTATATGTGTAATGGGTACACCATTTATGGAATCAGGTACAGTTATTACATTATCCTTTCCGTCGTATCTTCGTATTCTTGCATGATATTCGCCATAATTACTTTCTATATCATAATCCCATTCGTTATCCTCAAAGAAAACAGATGTATTAGATGTTGGTATACGGCTGTCTGTCACCTTGTCATATAGTTTCAACGGTACTTCAATATCAGTTTTCTTGAATGCCGTGTTATTCATAATGACTATATCATCATGAAAGGCAACCGTTTCCAGTTCAGAGCAGTTATTGAATGAATAATCAGGTATTACCCTTAAACTTTTCGGAATATTCACGGATACCAGCGAAGAATTACGGAAGACTTCAGAACCGAAGTAATTTATCGTATCCGGCAATGTGACATTTTTAATATTCTGATTATCCTTGAATACCTCATCGCTGATAGCTGTGACAGTATAATTACCGATATGTTCAGGAATAACAAGTATTTCATTATTGCCGGTATATTCTGTAAGAATCAGTTCATCGGCATACACCTCATGCTGATTGAAAATCATTCCGTTATATTCTATATTTTCGGATATACTTTCACTATAACTTACAACCGGTTTCGCACTGGCAAGCAACATAAACATAATAAGTAATTTTTTTAATTTCATGGATTTTCCCACCTTTTATATCAACTTATTATATTTTTATAATATCATAATTTATATGAATTGTCAATAGATGATTCTATTTTTATTTATTATGAAAAATACCAGTAATCCAAATCAGCTATTTCAGACATACCTGACGGAATTTCCTTATATGTAACAGCGTCGCTGTTTACTGAAATACAGCTACCCTTTTTTCCGTGTACTGTAGTATCGCTCAGACCGTTCACAGAAATATCATTTGACTGATTCGACATTATTTCAGCCTGTAATTTTGAATACGGATTCAGTTTTTTAAGTTATGTAATTCCTGTCATATTACCAGTCACAGTGTTCATTTTCGTACCGTTCATAGTTATTTTGTCAACCTGAGGGCTTCTGTAGTTACCGTCTATACCCATAGCCAGAGGTCTTAAGTGATGATTGTTACCGGTGTACCGACTATACTTGTCATATCGTCGTATTCAAATATTTAAAAATCCTTTATTTGAAAAAACAGATGTTAAAAAATGTTCTTTAAAAAATGGTAATTATTGGTTAGAAGAAACTGATAGTTTTAATTCTTTTCGTGATTTGTACAAACTTCGACAAGTAAAGCATTTTCTTGGTGTTGATAATTTAACTCATACTACTGATATTGGTATTGAATTAGTTGAAAAAACTATTTTTATTAAGAAAACTAAACGTCCTACAGGTGAACCATGTCCGGACAGTGTAAAAAGGGCAAAAGACCGAATTTTTGATTATACTTTTAATAATAAATTTTATTATTTTTTTACTGGTACTATTAATCAGAAAAGATTTAACAGTAAAAGTCCAGATTTACTTTTAAAACCTGTTCAGGAATGGTCAAATTGTTTATAATCTTTGTAAATGGAGTTTTGGTTTTACTACTTGCATTGAAACATATGGTGACCCTTTAAATGTCGCTTATTACATTACAAAATACATAACCAAGGACTGTAAGAAAATTTTTGGTAAGTTTTTTTGGCAAGGAGCTTACAAATATAAATTTACTCTTGGTGAAATTATGCTTTTTAAAGACTGGTTTCAAGAATATTATGACGTTTACTGTAAAGGTGTTCATTCACATGATTATTGTGTTGATATTCTTTGCATAAATAAAAAACACTTCGTCTGTATAGCTGATATGGAGCTTTCGGCAATACGTCCTATCGACGTTCAGCGTGTTG
>CAMWUB010000338.1 GCA_947177345.1 uncultured Ruminococcus sp.
GTCCGGTAGCTCCGGAAAGAAGAAAATGCTGGCACTGGTCATAAAAACCGATAGTTTCAGTTTTTCCGCCGGTACTCTTGCCGACCGGAATATTATATTCACCGTTAAGTATTTTCCTGCCCTTTATGGAATCAATATCAATCTTTATTACAGAACTGCTTTTTGCTGAATCGTTATAAAGTTCAGTATATTCCATAAATTCCTTGGTATTTATTTCTTCAGACGGAATAATAATTCTGTTGCCGTAAATATCCTTGAAGCATTTATTATTATAGAAAAATGCAGGAGATTTTATAAGTTCATTTACAACATCTTTTTCCGCATCATTAAGAAGATTTGTCTGATTTATACTTACAAGAACGGTAAAAATACCGCATCTTGGTCCGTTTTTTATGATATTCCGGAGGGATTCAAGCGAATGTACATTCATTTGTCTCGGAAAATCCATAATCATTATGAATTTATACGGACGGTTATTAAATTCGTTATTTTTGTTATGGTCATATAACGTTGTATCCGTACCGATAAGCACATGATTGATAATATCAGTAATTTCAAGACATATACTGTCAAGCTTCTGTTCTATATCTTTCTGACTTCCGGTATAATCGCAATATGTACTTATATCAATATTATCATTTATTTTGCCTATATCACGGAATACTGAAAAAACACCGGTATTTTCAGGGTCACAGAAAAGAAATCTTGTTTTTCCTGCCGGAAAGTTTGCTATTGTGGAAGCAACAAAATTCTGCACAAGGCTGTTAAGTATTTTTTTATCGTCCATTTCCGTTACTTTTGAGGCATCTATTACATAGTTAAAAGATGAGGAATTTATATTTATAATTTCCGGAAATTTATAATAAACACCGGCTTCGTTCTGCTTTATAAGATACGGATAATGTTCAATAAGTCGTTTTTTAAATTCGTCTATATATGTCAGACGACTGGAAAGACAATTCAAATCGCCTATATGGGAAAAAATTTTATATCTTTCATTTGCGGAACTTTTGATATTTTTTGAATGCCAGTCAATAAATGTACTGTTCAGAAAATATATCTCAGAACGAAGTTCTTCAGTATCAACCTTAGAAGCAACTTCATTGAAATATTTTTTTACAGCATTCATAAGACGTTCTTTACTTTTATACGGAAATTCTCTGATTTCATTTTCAGTCTGATTGAATTTATCCTGATACATTGTAAGACGCTTGCAGACTTCATTATTAACGCTTTTTCTTAAAAATTGAAGACTATCCATAGTATTATTAAGAAAGTTTATCGTGTCTTTAAGAGTAAATATATAACCGTTTCTTTCGGCGATAGTCTGTTGATATATATTATAGAGAGAAGCGGAACTAAATGCACTTCCTTTTGAATGTATCAGACCAGAACCTTTATTTATAACATCATTAATTTCATTATGATGATATAAAAGAATTTCATGCATCTCTGAAAGCGGACGAGCAGGCTGTGGATAATTCAGGATATATTTTCTGCATTTTTTCAACCATTTTGAGAAATTAGGATTACGTTCTATAATCTCTACCATTTTATTACAGCTATCAAGCAACTTCTGTGATTCGGGAATATCAATCTTAAGTGCAGAAATATATCTGTTTATATCTTCAATAATATTTTTTGCTTCAGAATAATTTTCAAGAAGTTTTTCAGCTGACAAAGCTCTTGTTTTCTGAATAGCTTCATTGTAATTCAGTTCTGCTCTGCTTGCCTGAAGTTCTTTTGAAGTAATTTGCTTTATTTCTGTAAGATATTCAATATTATCACTGAAATATAAATCTGATTTGCGGAGATTTTCAAGACTGCTGACTTCAGATTCCATCATATCGGAAATAGATTTACATTTTTTTCTTATAAGTTTAGCAAGTTCAACAATATCTTTATAGAGAATCATTATAAATAGCTCCTTAACCGTTATTTTTAACAGGAGTATTATAACATATTTCATGATAAAAGTCAATAATTATGTAAAATATGACAGATTTTCGGCATGATATACAAAAAATATATATCACGTTTGTATATAAGTTCTTTAGATCAAAAATAACAACGAGCTGAGTTCTATCATATATAATGGAACATTTTCATAATATCAGGATAAAAAAATTGTTATAATTCACCAAAAACGAATATACAATGGTATATTTTTGTCTTAAATTCACTATTGACAAAATACGTTAAGAATGTTATAATTAAAATATTGATAATTTTGTGTTATTAATATAAGTAAAGTCGGTAAATAGGATAAAAGGGAATGTACGTGGAAAGTCAAACGCTTACATTATCTGCGAAGATATGTCAGATATGCAGATTGAACAAGGTAAACCTGTAACCGTTACTCACCCCGATATAATCCGCTATTTCATGACGATTCCTGAAGCTGTAAGTCTTGTAATGGAAGCTGCTGCTATGGCAAAGGGCGGTGAAATATTTGTTCTTGATATGGGTTAACCTATAAAAATTGTAACACTTGCGGAAAATCTTATCCGTATGTACGAAAAAGAACCTTATGTTTATGTTCCTATAAAATTTACCGGTCTCAGACCTGGTGAGAAAATAAAGGAAGAATTACTGATGTTGGAAGAAGGTCTGAAAAAAACTTCCAATAAACTTATTCATATCGGCAAGCAGATTGACATTGACGAAAAAACATTCATAAACGAACTGCGGGAACTTCGTGACGCAGCACAAAAAAATGATGAGGCTACTGCCATGAAAGCTTTACATAAAATTGTACCGACATTCACAACACCAGAGGAATTTAATAAAAAAGCTCTTCAGGATTAAAAC
>CAMWUB010000339.1 GCA_947177345.1 uncultured Ruminococcus sp.
ATGGAAGGCGTTATGGTTGATAAAAATATTTCAATTTCAAACCTTATTTTCTTCATGAAAACTATGTTATCAGAAGTCTTTCAGAAAGATGTCAAGGTACGTTTAAGACCTGGTTTCTTTCCGTTTGTAGAACCTGGTTTTGAGCTTGATATAAGCTGTCTGATTTGCGGTGGCGAGGGCTGTCCGTCCTGTAAACATAGCGGTTGGCTTGAATTGTGTCCGTGCGGTATGATTCACCCCGAAGTCCTTAAAGCCGGTGGTATTGACCCTGAAGAATATACCGGTTTTGCGTTCGGATTAGGTCTTACACGTCTCGCAATGATGAAGTACGGTGTCAAGGACATAAGAGACCTCAACAGCGGTAATCTTAAAGTACTGTCGCAGTTTACGGCGGAATGACGAAAGGAGAGATTTTTAAATGTTTTTATCAATGAACTGGATTTCAGAATTTGTTGACTTCACTGGTCTCGATAAGCTTGCACTGATAAATCAGTTTTCACTTTCCACGGCGGAAGTTGAAAATGAAATATTTATGAAAGGTTCTGAAATTTCCGGAATAATAGTAGCTGAAATAAAATCGGTAGAGGCACACCCTGAGTCGAAAAAATTACACCTCCTGAAAGTAGATGCCGGTAAGGAAGAACTCGTTGATGTTGTATGCGGAGCTCCTAACGTGCGTGTCGGTATGAAAACAGCTTTTGCTCAGATTGGTGCGAAAATAGGCGATATTACCATATCTCCACGGAAACTCGCCGGATATACTTCGTATGGTATGTGCTGTTCGGAGGCGGAAATCGGTATCAGCGACGATAACAGCGGTATTATGGAAATTACTGACGATGTTCCGAACGGTACTGACCTTAAAGACATCTATCAGATTGAAGATATTATTTTTGAAGTTGATAACAAGTCTTTAACAAACCGTCCGGATTTATGGGGACATTACGGTATAGCCCGTGAATTTTCCGCACTCACAGGCAGACCTTTAAAGCCTATCGAAACCGTTGACCTTGAAAAATATAATAACTTGCCGTCTATAGATATGAAAATTCTTGACCCACTTTGTCAACGTTATTCTTGTTTACAGGTTGACAACATTAAAAGAAATGTAAGTCCGGTAAATATGAGAATACGCCTCTACTACTGCGGTATGAGGGCTATAAATTTCCTCGCCGATTTGACTAACTATCTTATGCTTGAAATGGGTCAGCCTATGCACGCTTTCGATTCAAGAAAAGTCGACAAAATCCGCATAAGACGTTTTGAAAAACCGTTTGTTTTCCGTACTCTCGACAACGTTGAAAGAAATATCGACGAAAACACCCTCATGATTTGCAATGACGACAAGCCGGTAGCAATCGCCGGTATAATGGGCGGTCTTGATTCTGAAATTGTCGACGATACAACCGCTCTGACCCTTGAATCCGCAACATTTGATTCCGTATCTATCAGAAAGTCAACCGTAAGGCTTGCACACCGTACTGACGCTTCTATGAGATACGAAAAATCCCTTGACCCTGAAATGACTGTAACAGCTATCGGACGTTTCGTCAAACTCATGCTTGACGCTGACCCAGATTCTATAGTAATATCTTCGCTTACTGACGAATACGCCTATAAATATCCGGAAAGGGCTTTCGACTTCACAAAGGCATTCGTCGACAGATACACCGGTATAGAAATATCAAACGATACTATTATTAAAACTCTCACTTCACTTGGCTTTGAAACTACTGAAAATAATGATGTCTTTTCCGTTAAGATACCGTCATGGAGAGCTACTAAAGACATCACTATGAAAGCCGATATAATAGAGGAAATTACCCGTATTTACGGTTACGATAACTTCGATGTCAATACCGCTACCGCACCGCTTTACCCTGTCCGCATGGCTGAGGAAAAAAGCATAGAAAACAGAATAAAAGATTTACTCGTACAGAAATATAATCTTCATGAGGTTCACTCATATGTATGGGTATACAATGACGAATACAAGGCACTCGGAATCGAGATTGAAGACAATATCCGTCTTGTAAATGCGACCAATCCTAATATTGAGATTATCCGCCGTTCTATAGTTCCTACACAACTGTGTCAGCTGAAATATAATACCGATTTTTCGCAGAACTTCGGCATTTTTGAAATCGGACGTACTGCCGACGGTGTAAATCCTGAAACGAATCTCTGCAACGAACACAAAAAATTGTGTATAACTCTTTTCAGCCGGACAAAATCCATTGAAGAAACATATCTTGAATTGCGTGATATGCTCGCCGTAATCGCCGACGATATAAAACATTCCGGTCTTGACTTCGCTAAAATTGAGGCTACACACTCCTATCAGCACCCACGTAATTTAAATGCCATTATCTGCAACGGCAAGACAATAGGTGAAATTGGTATAGTATATCCGACTATATCAAAGAAAATTGATAAAAAAGCGTCTATAGTATTCGCTGAAATAGATGTTACTGATTTCGCACAGACTGAAACAGCAAGTCTTGTATATGACGAGCCTTCAAAATATCCGGAAATGGAAGTTGATTTAACTTTCATGGCAGACAGGTTTGAATCTATCGGAAACGCCATAAAAGCCGTAAAATCAACACTCATAAAGAAAGTAAGTTCCGCCGGTACTTATACCGACGAATCTGGTAAATCAATAACTGTCAGAATTTTATTCTCAGATAAAACACGCACACTTACCCGTGAAGACGTTTCCGCCGTAACCGACCAGATAATCGAAAATCTGAAAGAATCCGGAATAAATCTCAAAGCATAAGAAATCCCCCGATGTTCCACGTGGAAC
>CAMWUB010000340.1 GCA_947177345.1 uncultured Ruminococcus sp.
GTATACGAGCGTATGAAAGTGCCTGTTTGCCGTTAAGATGTATTATACCGTCAATTGTTTCAAGAAAATCTGCCCATTGGTCATCGCCCATAAGCTGATTGACTTCCGAAAACAGAATATTATTTATTTCCTGAGCCTCATCGGCGGAAACGTCAATATCAATACCACCGACGGCATCTATCAGACCCGCAAAGGAAATGAAATTTACCGTCACATAATCGTTTATTTTTATATTGAAATTGCTTTCTATGGTGTCCATAAGGAGTTCCGCACCACCATATGAGTAGGCGGCATTTAACTTGTCCATACCGTAACCGGCTATATTTACGTAACAGTCACGCATGAAAGAAGTCAGGATAATTTTATTAGACCGGCTGTTGAATGAAAGTAAAATCATTGAATCGGAACGCCCCTGCTCCTCGGTGGTGCGACCGTCCGTACCGATAACGAGTACGCTTTTAACGTAACTCCGTGAAAGAGCTCCGGCAGTTCGTGAACGCTCACCTGTTTCCTGTTTGCCGAATTTGTTTATAATCGTCAGTGAGGTACATGAATACATACTGAAAATCACTAAAAATATAACAACTATTGTTGAGATAATTTTCCGGATAGTTTTTCTGAAAAAACTTTTATGTTTGTGTTTCTTTTTTTTGCGTTGTCTCGGTTGTGACTGGTAATTCTGATTAGTCCTTTGTTGAGGCTGTCTCGGTTGTGACTGGTAATTCTGATTGGTTCTTTGTTGAGGTTGTCTCGGTTGTGACGGTTTTCTGTTAGGATTAGTTCGCCTATAATTCGGCGGATTTTTAGGTATGGGAATATTCATTGTATTCTGATTATCTGTATTATTTTCGTCATCGTTCTGGAATCTACTTGTCATAGCTGACTCCTTTCATTGTTTTTTAAAACCTGCTCCGGAATGTTTTCCAATCCGGTGAGCAGGTCTCTTGTCAGAATTTTTTTGAACATACTAATATACACGTCAGGATTGTACAGGCAATGTGATATACTACAATTGCCGAAGATGATATATATATATAATTGAACTGAAATGCTTTCGAGATAATAAGAAGTGTACATATCACGAAACCAAGTATAATTGAAACGGTCTGTAAAATAAGTCCACGAACTGCAGAGGAATGTACTACTTTTGTACCTATTATAAGTTGTGCAAACGCTGAAAATTTTCCGGAACACGCCATAGAGGAACTTAACCGGAGTGTCTTTTTAGTTTCGGCGTCGAAATCTGCATGGAGTTTTTTCGGAAGAAGTCTGAACATTGAACGAGATACACTGAAAAGTGCCGCTATTCTGTCGAGATTAAGACAAGGGTCAACGCTTTTCAGAATCATGAACATCTTTTCCCTTGAAAGTTTCTTTACCCAGCGTTTTACTTCACGGTCTGCTTTTATTTCGACAGTGAACAGTGCCGCAATATTTCCGGATATAGAAAGATACATAGCTTCTTGACCGTTTCCGGTATATTCTGATTCTTTTGTTTTGGTCGGAAGACCTTCGATATTATGATTCACCATTAATTCACGGTTTCCGAAAAGTACCCGTTTATTATGAATCCAGCCACATAACCCCATTGACTCCTCAAATGAAAAGTTATCAATATCGTAGAGTATATCGTTGTTTTCGTTCACTACATCGGTGAAAAGATGTCGCATGACGCTTCCGGCGTGTGTGGTAAGACTTGCCGCTTCAAGTAACGCCTCGTTTACTTTGGTATTGGAAAATACTTTCACACCACAAAGCTGTATGGAATGTGCCGGAAACATTGAATCAGTATTCACAAGTATGGAATTTGTATCATAGAAATCGTCAACGCTCTGATAACCAAGCATTACGCCTTTTTTTATCATTGCACGATTGGAAACCCTTTCAAGCGGAAGATTTGCTACAAATGGCATTGCTATACACGATACCGCACATATCAGCATACAGAAAATTGACGTTCCGAATGTTACGGCATCGAGAGTAATAAGCGATTCCTTACAGAAAAATGTTATCACAAACGATATTAAAAACGATACTATAAGACAAATCGGTGTAGCTTTTTTACAGTATTTGTCAGTTATATCGGAAGAGTATGTATATTTAAGAAAATCTGTAAGAAAATCTGTTTTTCTCATAGATGCAAGTATAGGGAAATCACCTACTGTACCACGTGTAAGACGTTCTGCACGTTCTTCATTTTTTACATATACTATTCCATGTCGCTGAAAATCTTCCTTTGATACAAGTAAAAAATTTCTTTTAGCCCGTTTCAGAATCAGCATTTTGCCGAGAGCATTGGTCAATAATGCGAGTATTCCTACAGGCATATATATGCGTTCCGTCATTATGCTTTCAGGTGAGGCTATAGCCGGTATTATCGAGACTATACAGGTCAATGCCGTGACCGCCGTCATTGAATCGCTGTCAGTTCTGAAAGTCAACAGTTTTTTCAATCCGTTTGAAATGACCGCTCCGGAGGATATAACCGCTATAATTCCGGTAATAAGATGTACAATCAGATATAACTGTACATTTTCCTTGCTGAATATCTCCATAATAGGTAATCCGAACTGGTTCATGAACGTTATATATAAACTGAAAAACGAAAGTATAAACAATATTACTGTACGTGTGGTTATTATACCTGTGAGGTCTTTTATATCACGACCGACATCTTCTACATCTCCGTAATAATCGAAATCGACTATACGTTTTGTACGTTTTTTATCATAAATCTTATCGGCTTGATGTTCGTTTACCGGTTCAGTATCTATTTTTATATCAATTGACTGTTC
>CAMWUB010000341.1 GCA_947177345.1 uncultured Ruminococcus sp.
TCTATGGAAAGTCCTGATTTTATTAGGTCTTCACCGTAACCGGTCACGGCAGATTCTTTTATGTTTATATCCGGATTCATTTCACGATAGATATTTTTTATCTGATTTACTATCTTATCAAGAGGCTGTCCTAAATTAGAAGAATAATGATGATATAAAATTCTGCCGTCTTCCGTTACAAGTACTAATTTTGTTGTTGTAGAACCGGCATCTATACCTAAATATGCATCACCTTTGTATTTATGTATATCAGCATAGCCTAAATCGAATTTGCGGTGACGTTCTATGAAGTCATCATATTCCGACTGTGTAGCAAACAAAGGTTTTCCGGTGACTATTCCCTCAGAAGTCTTTGCATTACTTATTTTCGAGATTATTTCACCGGCTGTAAGGTAATCATCTGATGTTGACGAGTACAATGCACAGCCATAAGCCACAAATACCGGAGCTTCTTCGGGAAATATAGCGTTTTCCTCGTCTAAATCGAGTGTACGCACAAACGCTTTTTTTAGACTTTCGAGGAAATGCAAAGGACCTCCGAGGAATAATACTTTACCTTCAATTGTCCTGCCCTGTGCAAGTCCGGAAACAGTCTGGTCAACAACAGCCTGAAATATACTGGCGGATATATCTTCACGTCTTGCCCCCTGATTCAGTAAGGGTTGTATATCTGATTTTGCGAAAACTCCGCATCTTGAGGCTATCGGATATATCTTTTTTGAACGCATTGAAAGTGAATCGAGTTCATCAGCAGTAACTCCGAGAAGTGTAGCCATCTGGTCAATGAATGCTCCAGTACCACCGGCACATGAACCATTCATACGCTGTTCAACACCACCGGTCAGGAATATTATTTTAGCATCTTCACCACCGAGTTCTATAACTGAATCAGCATCAGGAAATTTTTTCTTGACCGCTAAAAATGCTGAATGAACTTCCTGCACAAAAGGTATACCGGCGGAATCTGCCAGTCCGAGACCCGCAGAACCTGTTACAGATACTGTGAAAAGTTCTTCCGGATAGTCTGAACGTATTATTTTCAACTGGTCTGTGACAGTTTCCCTGACCCGTGAAAGATGTCGCTGATATTTAGAGTATATTATATTACCGTCGAGGTCTGTAATAACTGTCTTTACGGTTGTAGAACCTATATCTATACCGAGAGAAAATTTTCTATTCATTTTTCAGTCTCCGTTTCTTAAATATTCCGTTTTAAATATTATACTATATTTTTCTGCAAAAATAAAGCGGTAATTTCTGAATTTTTTTATCAGACAAAAAACACCTTTTTATATCATATAGTATTGCCTGTTATCTAAAAGGGACGGCTGAAACCGTCCCTACCGGATTAAAATTCAATTTTCTTTTCGAGATACGCAACAAGGTCATTAATATTTACACGTTCCTGCTCCATTGTATCACGGTCACGGACTGTTACACAGTTATCCTTTTCGAGTGTATCAAAATCATACGTAACACAGAAAGGTGTGCCTATTTCGTCCTGTCGACGATAACGTTTACCGATTGTGCCGGTTTCGTCGAAATCTACCATGAATTTCTTTGAAAGCATTTCAAAAACTTCCTCTGCTTTCGGTGTGAGCTTCTTTACAAGCGGAAGTACCGCACATTTAAACGGTGCAAGAGCAGGGTGAAGATGCATTACAGTACGAATTTCACGTTTTTCCTTGCCGTTCTTGTCGATTGTTACAAGTTCTTCCTCGTCGTAAGCCTCAGTGACGATTGACAGGAATAATCTTTCAACACCTAATGACGGTTCTATGACGTATGGTATATATTTTTCATTAGTTTCAGGGTCAAAATATTCGAGAGATTTTCCGCTTGTATTTATATGCTGTGTGAGGTCATAATCTGTACGGTCAGCGACACCCCATAATTCACCCCAGCCAAACGGGAATAAATATTCAAAATCGGTTGTTGCTTTAGAGTAGAAACAGAGTTCTTCTGGTGAGTGGTCACGAAGTCTTATATTTTCCTCTTTCAGTCCGAGGCTTAACAGGAAATCTTTACAATAGCTTCTCCAGTAACTGAACCATTCGAGGTCAGTACCAGGTTTACAGAAAAATTCAAGTTCCATCTGTTCAAACTCACGTACACGGAATATGAAGTTACCAGGGGTTATTTCATTTCTGAAAGATTTTCCCACCTGTGCAACACCAAACGGAACTTTTTTTCTTGTGGTACGCTGAATATTTGCGAAGTTTACAAAGATACCCTGTGCGGTTTCCGGACGGAGATATAATTCAGATTTGCTGTCTTCCGTTACACCCTGAAATGTCTTGAACATAAGATTAAATTGTCTTATATCGGTGAAGTTATGTTTACCACAGTCCGGACATGGTATTTCATGTTCTTTTATATAAGCGGACATCTGTTCATTAGTCCAGCCCGCAACGCTTGTGCCGTCGAAATCCTCAATGAGATTATCCGCACGGTGACGTGTATGACATTCCTTGCAATCCATGAGAGGGTCAGAAAAACCGCCGATATGTCCTGATGCTACCCATGTCTGCGGATTCATAAGGATTGCACTGTCAAGACCGACATTATATTTATTTTCCTGTACGAACTTCTTTAACCATGCCTTCTTGATATTGTTTTTGAGTTCAACACCTAACGGACCGTAATCCCATGTATTAGCAAGACCGCCATAAATTTCAGAACCAGGATATACATAGCCCTTTGATTTACAGAGGTCAACTATTTTATCCATGATTTTTTCGCTGTTCTTAAGCATTTTAAAAATACCTCATTTCTTATAGATTTGTCTATTAT
>CAMWUB010000342.1 GCA_947177345.1 uncultured Ruminococcus sp.
TTTGAGTACAATAATGCATTTACAATGCGGTTTTTTTGAGTTATAATACATACAGCAAATGGAAATATTGGTATTCAGTATCAAGTGCCATTCCCTCTCATGTGCTTGATACTGAATATTAATTCAGTTATTTCATTCCTCTTTACATCTCCGAGGAAATGGATTAAACAGTTGCTTGCCACGGATTTTAGTTGATACCTATAACTAACCCCCTTTCAATATTTTTTCATGTTTTCCATTTGATTCACATCTTTTCTAAGGTGTTTGAATTGTACTTTGATTTGCAACTATTTCTGTGGCACGGTTCACAGTGCTGATTATATATCATTTGAACCGCTTTGATTTTATTTCTGCTCCTCCCGTGAGGAGCTTTTTTTTAAATTATGAAATTTACATGAAATATTATATAATTTGCTTGACAAATTCTGTAATCCATGATATGATATTTTCAGGGAGGGAGGAAAATGAAAAAAAGCGTATACAGCCTTGTTCTTATGGACAGCGTTATAAAAGCTGTTGATGAGCAGGCTTATAAACTCGGTACAAGCCGTTCAAACCTAATAAATCAGATACTTGCTGAACATCTCTGTTGTGTCACACCGGAAATGCGTATGCGTGAAATATTCGATTCCGTAACGGAACTCATCAGTGAAAGTTTTCAGATTCAACAACAGGGTTCGGCATCGCTTATGACTATTAAAGCATCTCTTGCGTATAAATACCGTCCAGCTGTAAATTATAAAGTTGAGTTACAACGTGAACCCGATATTTTTATAGGTCAGCTAAGGGTACAGATTCGTACACAAAACCAGTCTCTGATAAATCTTTTCAATAATTTTTTCGTCTGGCGTATGCAAATGGAAAAATATTGTCTTGCCGAAAAAAATTATAATATCTATTCCGGTGAACTCTATTCCGGAAATTTTTCACGGAAATTACTCAATAATTCCGGCGGAAAAACCGGCGAGGCTATCGGCGAATATATTCGGCATCTTAACAAATCAATGCAGTTGTATTTTTCGTCGCCGGTGGATTTTCCTGAAAATCTGATAGAAAACGAATACAGAAAAATCCTTGAGGACTATATAATATAAAGAGTATATTACTATTATTATGTTTCGGGGAAAAATACATTCTATAATCATATATTAAGGAGGAATTTTTATGAATGCAGAAAAATTAACCCAGAAGTCTATGGACGCTGTGCGAAAAGCTCAGAGTATAGCCGTTATGCAGTCCAATCCGGTTATAGAACCTGTTCACCTGCTCGCAGGACTTCTCAGGCAGGATAACGGACTTATTCCGCAATTACTCAGGAAAATGAACATAGATTCCGATATTTTCGACGCTGAAACTCAAAGAAAAATCAATACTCTCACAAAAGTGACCGGAAGTGGCAGAAGCAGTAACATCGGAATATCGGTTGAATGTGACAGGATTATTACTTCTGCTGAAAAAATAGCTTCCGATATGAAAGACGAATTTGTTTCAGTGGAACATCTTATGATTGCTCTTATCCAGTCCGGTAACAAGGAAGTAACACAGCTTTTCAGTACTTTCAATATAACACGTGATGCGTTTCTTTCGGCACTCATGACAGTAAGGGGCAATACAAGAGTTACAAGCGAAAATCCTGAAGAAACTTATGATGTTCTCACCAAATACGGTCAGGAACTCGTAGGGCTTGCACGCCGGAACAAGCTTGACCCTGTTATAGGTCGTGACGGTGAAATAAGAAACGTTATCAGGATTCTTTCACGTAAAACTAAAAATAATCCGGTTCTTATCGGTGAACCTGGTGTAGGTAAAACCGCTATTGCTGAGGGTCTCGCACAGCGTATCGTCGCCGGTGACGTTCCTGACAGTCTCAAAGACAGGAAAGTTTTTTCACTCGATATGGGTGCATTGGTTGCCGGTGCTAAGTATCGTGGCGAGTTTGAAGAACGTCTTAAAGCCGTCCTCAATGAAATTAAAAACAGTAATGGTAATATTTTATTATTTATCGACGAACTTCATACAATAGTAGGAGCAGGCAAAACTGATGGTGCTATGGACGCAGGAAATTTATTAAAGCCTATGCTTGCACGTGGTGAACTCCATTGTATAGGTGCTACCACTCTTAACGAATACCGCCAGTATATAGAAAAAGACCCCGCTCTTGAAAGACGTTTCCAGCCTGTAATGATTAATCAGCCTACTGTTGAAGATACTATTTCTATCTTACGTGGCATAAAAGAACGTTATGAAGTCTTTCACGGCGTGAAGATTCATGACAATGCACTTATTTCTTCCGCTGTACTTTCCGACAGATACATTACAGACAGATTTCTTCCGGACAAGGCTATTGACCTCATTGACGAAGCCTGTGCTACTATCCGTACTGAAATGGATTCCATGCCTACGGAACTCGACGTTATTTCAAGAAAAATAGTTCAGCTTGAAATTGAAGAAGTCGCTCTCAAAAAAGAAGACGACAAAATTTCACGGGAACATCTTCAGGAAATTCAGAAAGAACTTTCCGGACTTCGTGAACAGTTCAGCACCATGAAGGCTAAATGGGAAAATGAAAAAAATGATATTTCCGCTGTACAGAAAATCCGTGAGGAAATCGAACGTATCAACGGTGAAATCGACAAGGCAGAACGTGAGTACGATTTAAACAAAGTCGCTGAACTGAAATACGGTAAACTTCCGGAATTACAGAAAAAACTTTCCGAATTTGAACAGAAAGCCGAACATGATACCGAAAACGGAAGACTTCTCCGTGATAAAGTTACTGACGACGAAAT
>CAMWUB010000343.1 GCA_947177345.1 uncultured Ruminococcus sp.
ATGCAATAAAACGCAATGGGAGCTAATCTCTCCAGACAGCTCCCATAAAAAATTTTATTCAGGTCATGTTAATATTATATACCATAAATTTTATTTTGTCAAGGTTTTCAAGAAATTTAATTCTTTTTACTATTAATCTTCCTGAATATCTACTTTTATTCCGAGTACGGAAAGATTTTCCTCGTCTACTGTTGACGGACATTCAGACATTAATTCACTTGCGTTCTGGACTTTCGGAAATGCCGTTACATCTCGGAGGCTGTCAGCTTTGCACATAATCATTGCAAGCCTGTCAAGACCGATACCCATTCCACCATGTGGCGGAGCTCCGTAACGATAAGCATCAACAAGAAATCCGAACTTTGCTTTAATTTCCTCGTCGGTCATGCCGAGGGCTGTAAACATTTTCTGTTGTAACTCGAAATCAGTTATACGCATTGAACCGCTTGAAAGTTCCGTACCATTCAGAACCAAATCCCACGCCTTAGCACGTACATTAGCAGGGTCAGTATCGAGATATTCCAGACACTCTTCCATAGGCATTGTGAAAGGGTGATGTGCGGCAACCCACGTACCGCTCTCCTCGTCATACTCGAAGAACGGCATTTCAGTAATCCACAGGAAATTATATTTATCTTCCGGAATTACGTTCAGTCGCTTACCACATATCAGACGGATTGCCCCTAACGTTGAAAGGACGGTCTTATTTTTGTCGGCACATATGAGAATTAAGTCACCTTTTTCCGCACCGACGGCATTACAGATTGTTTCAAGTTCGCCGTCTTTCAGGAACTTCTTAAACGAACAGTTTGGCTCGTCAGCCCACCGGATATATGCGAGACCTTTTGCTCCGATTCCTTTAGCGTGTTCAATGAGTTTGTCTATTTCCTTACGTGTATACGTACCTGCTCCGTCCTTGACGTTTATGGCACGTACTGAACCGCCCTCGTTTAAAGCGTTACGGAATACAACAAAATCAGTATTTTTTACAATTCCGGAAATATCCTGAATCTCAAAGCCGAATCTTGTATCGGGTTTGTCAGTGCCGTAACGGTTCATAGCATCGGCGAATGTAAGCCTCGGCAATGGTGTCGGAATTTCAACGCCTATGACCTCTTTAAATACTCTCTGTACAAAACCCTCGACACATTCCTGAATATCCTCGGCATCGACAAACGACATCTCTAAATCAATCTGTGTAAATTCCGGCTGTCTGTCGGCTCTCAGGTCTTCATCACGGAAACATCTTGCAAGTTGAATATACCTGTCATAACCGGAAATCATAAGCAACTGCTTATATATCTGTGGCGATTGCGGTAATGCGTAAAATTTACCCTGATGTACTCTTGACGGTACTAAATAATCCCTTGCACCCTCCGGAGTGGATTTCATCATCATGGGAGTTTCTATTTCAAGGAATCCGTTTTCATAAAAATACTCACGTGTGACTTTTGCTATCTCGTGACGCATTATTATATTTTTCTGTAATGGTTCACGTCTCAAATCGAGATAGCGATATTTCAGACGTAATTCTTCATTTACGTTTGAATCGCTTACTATCTCAAACGGTGGTGTCTGAGCCTTTGCAAGTATACGTAAATCGTCAACGAATATCTCAACAAGACCTGTCTTTATCTTGTAATTCTTGCTTTCACGTTCCACGACTTTACCCTTTGCCATAAGAACGTATTCGCCACGACATGAAGACGCTTTTTCAAAGATTTCAGGGTCAGACTTATCATTGAAAAGCAACTGTACTATACCGGTTCTGTCACGGAGGACTATGAAAATAACTCCGCCTTTGTTTCTTATCCTGTCGACGAATCCGCCGACTACAACTTCCTGACCTGTTTCGGTAACGTCACCGCAATAGTGGGTACGTTTCAGACCTTTCATACTATCAGCCATTTGAATTACCTCCTATTTCCGTATCGTCTATTGAATCCATCATCTTATTGAAGTAAAGCGATTCAAAATTAATCCTGAATTTATCGTCAAGGGCTATTTCAACTTCAGAACCCTTTTCCATATCCTTGATTTTCACCTTACCGGATTCAATTTCATTATCGCCTATAACTACAGTGAAAACAGCTCCTATTTTATTTGCGTACTTCATTTGTGACTTGATACCACGTCCGATTAAATCGAACTCTGCACGATAACCAAACTCTCTTAATTCGTGAGTTATATTCATAGCCTTTTCAAGAGCAGTTTCACCCATAGTAGCAAAATATATATCGCATTGATTAGGAGTCAGAAAATCGCATTTCTGCTTGTCCATTACTATGAGAAGTCTTTCTATACCCATAGCGAATCCAAGGGCTGAAGTAGGCTTACCGCCGAGCTGTTCAATGAGACCGTCGTAACGTCCGCCACCGCATACAGTACCCTGAGCACCGATTTCAGTAGTTACGAACTCGAAAACTGTCTTTGTGTAGTAGTCGAGACCTCTTACTATTTTCGGATTGACTTTATAATCAATTTTCAGGTTAGTGAGGTATTTTTTGAGTTTTTCAAAGTGTTCACTGCAATCTTCGCAGAGGTAATCGAGGATAACAGGGGCATCTTTTGCGATTTCCTGACATACAGGGCTTTTACAGTCAAGAATACGCATAGGATTTTTTTCAAGACGTTCTAAACAGGTATCGCAAAGATTTTCCTTGCGGACTTCAAAGTAACTTCTTAAAGCCTTGTGATATTCCGCACGGCACTTCGGACAGCCTATTGAATTTATATATAATTCAATATTTTTCAAGCCCAGCCTGTCAAGGATATTCTTTG
>CAMWUB010000344.1 GCA_947177345.1 uncultured Ruminococcus sp.
ATTATATAGGTGCGGAAAGTTTAGCGTTTCTGCCAGCTGAGGAGCTGTCCGGACTTATCGGCGGAAATAATTTCTGTCGTGGGTGCTTTACCGGTGAATATCCGGTTGACGTTTCCGGAGCAGGTGGAAAAAATAAGTTTGATACACCGATACATAATAATTTATAATTATTAATTAATAAGAAAGAGTGATTTTAATATGTGTACTATTATGGCTTATTGCCGTCCGAACAGTTACAATGAAGTTGAAAAAGGTCTTGCGGAAACTGTTTCAAGGGGTCCTGACGATACCCGTATTATCGAAGTTGAAGACGGTACTTTAGGATTCCAGCGACTTTCAATAATGGGACTCACTCCGGAGGGTATGCAACCTTTTGAACTGGACGGAAATTACGTCATCTGCAACGGTGAAATTTATGGTTTTCTGCCGGTACGTGAGGAACTCATAAAAAAAGGATATACTTTCAGAAGTGACAGCGATTGTGAAATATTGTTACCGCTTTACAGGGAAAAGGGTGTAGAGATGTTCTCCGGACTTGATGCTGAATTTGCCTGTATAATTTACGATTCGGCAAGTAAGGAATTTATCGCCGCCCGTGACCCAATCGGCATAAGACCGCTTTACTATGGTTATGACAGTACCGGTGCTATAGCATTTGCCAGCGAACCTAAAAACCTTATCGGACTGGTTACTGAAATAAAACCGTTCCCGACCGGTCATTACTATAAAGACGGTAAATTCACACAATATTGCGACATAACGGCAGTAAACGAAGTAATCCACGACGACATTGAAACGGTTTGTAAAAATATTCACGATAAACTCATTGCAGGAGTAGAAAAAAGATTATCAGCAGATGCTAAAGTGGGATTTCTGCTGTCAGGTGGACTTGATTCGTCACTGGTATGTGCAATTGCACAGCAGAAAAGCAATAAACCTATAAGGACTTTTGCAATCGGCATGAACACCGATGCCATAGATTTACGCTATGCGAAACAGGTAGCCGATTACATACACAGCGAACATACGGAAATAATAATCACTAAGGAAGATGTTTCAGAGGCTCTTGACACGGTTGTTAAAATACTTGCAACGTATGATATTACGACGATAAGGGCAAGCATAGGAATGTATCTTCTTTGTAAGGGTATCCACGAACAGACGGATATAAGAGTACTGCTTACCGGTGAGATTTCCGACGAACTTTTCGGCTATAAGTATACTGATTTTGCACCGTCGGCTGAGGATTTTCAGAAAGAATCCGTCAAGAGAGTACAGGAGCTTCATATGTATGATGTTCTCCGTGCGGACAGATGTATTTCAGTTAATTCACTGGAGGCGAGAGTACCTTTCGGGGATTTGGATTTTGTTAAATATGTGATGTCAATAGACCCTGAAATGAAACTGAATAAGTATAACAAGGGAAAATACCTGCTCCGCCACGCATTTGAGGGTGATTACCTGCCGTATGACATATTATATCGTGAAAAGGCAGCGTTTTCTGATGCTGTAGGACATTCAATGGTAGACCACCTCAAAGAGTACGCTGAAAATTATTATACAGATGAGGAATTTGAAAATATTTCCGGAAAATATACCCATGCAAGACCTTTCACTAAAGAATCGCTGTTATACCGTGAAATCTTTGAAAAATACTATCCTGAACAAAGCGGTATGGTTATTGACTTCTGGATGCCTAACAAGGAATGGGACGGCTGTAATGTAAATGACCCGTCTGCCCGAGTACTTTCCAATTACGGAGACAGTGGTGTGTAAACAGTTTGCAAACGTTTTTTGCGTTTGGCGTGTGAAATTGTAAATAATGAAAAAGCAGAATCGGATTATATAACCGGTTCTGCATTTTTTTCAGTCAGGGTTGACGTGTACCATTATGTGTTTAATTTCCGGAAACTGCAACTCAACAGCGGAGTGTACATTTTCGGCTATGGAATGTGCATCATTAAGGGAAATTTTACCGTCTGCGGAGATTTCAATATCAGCGTAGATTCTGTTTCCGAAAACTCTTGTCCGGAGCAGGTCAATATTCTGGACACCTGATTGTTTCATAACGCAGTCACGGATAAGATTTTCAGTTTTTTCGTCACATGAATGGTCAATCATTTTGTCGACGGCATCACGGAAAATTTCAACGGAGGCTTTCACGATAAACACGCATATAAGCAGACTGGCAAGGGGTTCAGCAACCGGAAAGCCCATACGAGTTCCGGCGATACCAATAAAAGCACCTATTGAAGAAAGTGCATCACTTCTATGATGCCATGCGTCTGCCATGAGAGCATCTGAACGGAAAGTTTTAGCATAAAATCTCGTATACCAGAACATAAGTTCTTTAGCGATTATTGATATTACAGCGGAAATCATGGCGAGAACTTCCGGCGGTTCAGAAGACTTGAAATTTCCGGAAGATATATTTTTCAAAGCGTCCGCACCGATAAAAAGACCTGTCACGAACAGAACTACCGCCAGTACAATAGCCGATACACATTCAAGACGTTCATGACCGTATGGGTGTTCTTTGTCTTCCTTGCGTGCGGAAACTTTAACGCCGATAATTACAATAAAACTGCTGAAAACGTCGGAGGCGGAATGAACCGCATCACTTATCATAGCTCCGGAATGTGCAGTAATTCCGGCAAAAAGTTTGAAGACCGAAAGTATAAGATTTCCTATTATGCTGACGTACGATACTTTAACGGCTGTTTTCTGAAAATTTTCCATAAAGCCCTCCGGATATTATGAATTATAAATCAATTATATCAT
>CAMWUB010000345.1 GCA_947177345.1 uncultured Ruminococcus sp.
CTATTCAATATGAAGTAAAGGAAGTAATATATATGCATAAAAAATTAAAATCGCTTATATTGACAGGGATTCTTTCCGCCGGATTACTTAGCGGTTGTGGTGATAAGGATTCCGGAAATACTATTAAAATCGCATATCTGCCGATAACTCATTCACTGGCGGTACTCGAAGAGGCGGAGGAACTCGAAAAGGAAAGCGGAATAAAAGTTGAATTGGTAAAATTCGGTTCATGGTCTGAACTCCTTGACGCTCTCAACAGTGGCAGAGTAGACGGTGCATCTGTTCTGATAGAACTTGCTATGAAATCAAAACAAGAAGGCGTAGGTCTTAAAGCGGTAGCTCTCGGACATCATGACGGTAATGTAATAGTAGTATCGGATAATATAAATTCAGCCGAAGATTTAAAGGGAAAAACTTTCGCCATACCGCACAGGCAGTCATCACATAACATTCTGCTTAATGATGCACTCGCAAAGGGTGGGCTTACTATTGACGACATAAATGTAACTGAACTCGCTCCTACTGAAATGCCGTCGGCACTGGCAAGCGGTCAGATTGACGGCTATTGTGTCGCCGAACCTTTCGGAGCTATGGGAGTTTCGATAAATGCCGGAAAAGTTCTCTATTCGTCTGAAGAACTCTGGGAAAATTCAATCTGTTGCGGACTCGTTCTTACAGACAGCTTTATTGAAAAACGTCCCGAAGATGCAAAATCATTTGTGGAAAATTACAAGAAAGCCGGTAACAATCTCGACAAGGAAACCGCTAAAGCAACAGTTAAAAAATATTTCAGTCAAAGCGACGAAGTACTTGATACTTCACTTCAGTGGATTTCTTTCAATGACCTCGGAATTACTGAAAATACATATAACATTCTTACCGAAAAGGTGAAAAATTATGGGCTTTCCGATAATCCGCCCACATACAGCGATTTTGTTAAAAATGATTGGAGTGATTGAATGAAAAAATTATTATCCCTGAAAAATGCCGTCATATCCATTGCGGTACTTATAGGAATATGGCAGTTAGTATATACATTCAGCAGTTACAGTGATGCTTTGTTTCCGTCACCGTATCAGTCTTTACTTGCACTCGGTGAAATGATAAAAAACGGTTCACTTTTCGAGAACGTGAAAACAAGTATGTACAGGTTTTCTTTAGGATACGTAACGTCAGTAGTTTCCGCTGTTATTCTCGGACTTATTCTCGGAAGACTTCCGGCAGTATTCAAGTACATTAATCCGGCTGTACAACTATTAAGACCTATTTCGCCTACTGCGTGGATGCCCTTTATAGTACTTCTGTTCGGTATAGGCGATATGCCAGCGATAATCATTATATTTATAGCCGGATTCTTTCCTGTACTTCTTTCGACTGTTTCAGCGGTCGGAAGCATTGACCCTATCTATTTCAAAGTCGCAAAGAGTTTCGGAATAAAACAGCCACAGCTTATATGGAAAGTAATTTTTCCGGCATCATTTCCGCAGATTGCAAGCGGAATACATTTAGCTATCGGTACTTCATGGATTTTCCTTGTTGCCGGTGAAATGGTAGGTTCACAATCGGGACTTGGCTATCAGATAATCGACGCAAGAAATAATATCCGTGCTGATATTCTTCTTGCAACTATCGTTGTGATAGGCATAATAGGAATTATCCTCGACAGCCTGCTCAGATTTCTTGAAAATAAAATCTTGAAAGTATGGGGAGGTCAGCAGTAATGTCATACATTGAAATAAAAAACGCCTGCAAAAAATATTATCAGAACGGTAATGAAACTATCGTACTTGACAATGTTTCACTTGACATTGAAAAGGGTGAATTTATCTGTCTTTTAGGTCCTTCAGGGTGCGGAAAAAGTACACTTCTTAACGCTCTTGCAGGATTCGAGAAAGTCAACAGCGGTAGTGTACAGATTGACGGCAAGGAAGTAACTGAACCCTCCGAAAAAAATATAACTATCTTTCAGAATTATGGTCTTCTGCCGTGGAGAAACGTTCTGAAAAATGTGGAGCTTGGTCTTGAATCAAAAAAAATTCCGAAAGAAGAACGTCAGAAAATAGCCGAAGAATATATAGAACTGGTCGGTCTTAAAGGATTTGAAAAACGTCACCCACGGCAACTATCCGGAGGTCAGCAACAACGTGTTGCTATTGCAAGAGGTCTCGCCGTCAATCCGGATATTGTATTTATGGACGAGCCTTTCGGAGCTCTGGACGCTATAACAAGAATGAAGTTACAGGACGATATTCTTAAAATCTCACGTGAAGAAAAAAAGACTATAATTTTCGTCACACATGATATAGAAGAAGCGGTTTTTCTTGCCGACAGAATAGTTATCATGATGGCAAATCCGGGCAGAATCAAGAGTATCGTAAAAGTTCCACTCGAAAATTACCGCAACAGAACAAGCAGAAACTTCCTGTACGTAAGAGACAAGATTTTTGAATTATTCAACATGAAAACTGAAGAATACATAGAATACATTATTTAAGGAGATTATTTATGAGCGAACACAATCACAATCATGAACATCATCACGATAATATTTCACATATTCATACACATAGAAATCTTATCGGTTTCGACGAACACGGTATACCAACCGTTACACTTAAAGCCTCACACCACGGCGGTGAAGATAATCCGCAGTCATTCATAAAGGATTACATGAATGCCGTCAGCGAATACCGGAAAACATTCCCTACAAAACAGGACGTTATTGAACAGACTCCCGACCCTGCTGTAAGGGAAATGCTTTTACGTATGGAACAGCTC
>CAMWUB010000346.1 GCA_947177345.1 uncultured Ruminococcus sp.
GATTCCACGATTTGAGACACTCCTGTGCAAGTCTGTTGCTTGCTAACGGTGTACCCATGAAAGCAATCCAGGAATGGCTCGGTCATTCGACTTTCAATATCACTGCTGATTTTTACAGTCACCTTGAATACAGTTCAAAAATTGCATCAGCTGAAACCATTGCCAAAGTATTCAGCGATGATAACGAAAACAGCATGAAAAAATAAACAAATTTAACAACGGTAAAGAAAATCGGGCAAAAAATAAAACCGAACCTCTGAAAAAGCCCGATTTTACGTTGTTTTTATGGTGCCGGAGACGGGACTTGAACCCGTACGATGTCGCCACCGGTGGATTTTGAGTCCACTGTGTCTGCCTTTCCACCACTCCGGCACTTAAATAATTAAATAAATATTCAATAAACACAAGATAAAAAGTCCGTTATGTTTACCAAGGTTAACAAGAAAAATGAACTAAGGGAACGAAATTCGGTAGACATTTTGGTAGACAAATTTTCAAACTTACTGAAGATTTTCTACCAGAAGTCATAGATAATAGAATAAAACTCCGTTATATAGATTAAAACACTGAAAGTGAATAAGCAAACTTTAAATTGAACATCAAAAAACCTAAGTGGATTTTGAGTCCACTGCGTCTGCCATTCCGCCACTCCGGCATACTGACATTATATCACAGAATCATAATCATGTCAAGTGTTTTTCTGAAAATTTTTCAGTGCGGGTGACAGGACTTGAACCTGCACACCTTTCGGCACAAGAACCTAAATCTTGCGTGTCTGCCAGTTTCACCACACCCGCTTATGACGGTGGAATTATTAAATTCCACCGTATAAATATTATTATAGCACATAAAGCATACATTGTCAAGTACCTGACGGAAATTTTTTTAAAATCTGAAATCACGACCACCATTTTTTATAGCGTTAAGATTTTCAATAGCCTTTTCCTTGACTTTATGATTAGTTACTTTATGGATTTCACGTGAAATAAGTGCTTCTCCGATTGCTTTTGTTTCCGGACTTGCATAATCTTCGAGATACTCCTGTAACGTCATGAGGGCGTTAGGGTGACAGCAGTTCTGAATCTGTCCGACTTTGCACAGTGACATGAATCTGTCTCCGGTACGTCCTTCACGATAGCAAGCCGTGCAGAATGACGGTATATAATCCATATCCATAAGCCATTTTACAACCTCGTCAAGTGAACGCTGGTCAGAAACGTCAAACTGTTCGGTATCGTGCGGACGTTCTTTGTCTGAGTATCCGGCGTATCCGCCTACTGACGTTCTCGAACCTCCGGAAATCTGTGATATACCAAGTCCGAGTACCTTATTACGACAGGTTTCATTTTCACGGGTTGAAATTATCATACCGGTATATGGTACGGCTATTCTTATACAAGCGATTATCTTAGCAAAAGTGTCATCATCAATGCTGTTGTCGAAAACATCGGGGTCAATGTCGGAAGCCTTTTTCACACGAGGTACACTTATTGTATGTGGTCCTACACCATGGACAGCCTCCAGATGTTCAGCGTGCATAAGAAGTCCGGCAAATTCGTACTTATACATATCCAGCCCGAAAAGCACACCTAATCCCACATCATCTATACCGCCTTGCATAGCTCTGTCCATAGCTTCTGTGTGATAGGCGTAATTGTGTTTAGGTCCAGCCGGATGGAGTTTTTCATAACTTTCCTTGTGATAGGTCTCCTGAAACAATATATACGTACCTATACCGGCTTCCTTTAGTTTACGATAGTTTTCAACGGTAGTACCGGCTATATTTACATTGACACGTCTTATAGCTCCGTTTTTGTGCTTTATGGAATAGATAGTCTTTATGCATTCAAGAATATATTCAATAGGATTGTTTACAGGGTCTTCACCGGCTTCGATTGCAAGCCGTTTATGTCCCATATCCTGAAGTGCGGTGACTTCTTTTACTATCTCTTCCTGTGTGAGCTTTTTTCTCGGAATTTCCTTATTCTGATAGTGATACGGACAGTATACGCACTGATTCACACAATAGTTAGAAAGATATAGCGGTGCAAACATAACAATCCTGTTACCATAGAATGCCTCTTTTATTTCACGTGCAAGGGAATACATTTTTTCAATCATTTCCGGATTTTCGCACGCTAATAAAACACTCGCTTCACGGTGTGTAAGTCCGGAACATTCAACGCCTCTGTCCGTTTTCTTAGGCGAGGCTTTTTCAAGTATTTTTTCTATAAGTTCAATGTTATTCTTATTCTGTTCGGCGTATTCGATTGTGGAGAGGATTTCATCATTATTTATAAATTCCTCTGCTTTCAGCGATTCTGGATTATACATTAAAATTCCTCCGTTTATTTTTTTGAGATTACAGCCTTTGCAGACACACCTTTTATTTGTCCGAGCCTGCCTGTAAGACTGCTTATTCTGTCGGGTACGGCATCGACAGCAACAGAAATCATTGATATACCACGTTCACGGTATGGAATACCCATTCTGCCTATGATTATCTCGCTGTATTCGTGAAGTACGCTGTTTACTTCCTGAACAGCTGACGGGTCATCAATGATTATAGCGGTTACAGCAATTCTTTTTTCCATTGAAATACCTTTCCTGATAAAAAATCCGCCTGAAAAAACAGACGGATAAAAAAATTTCCATGAAAATATTTTCGGTAAAATCCGGATTCAATCCCGACTGACCGCAAACATCTGTTTTTTCTTTTCCGATACCGGAATAAATCCCGCTACCCGATTAATCATATTATATCACAATATTCA
>CAMWUB010000347.1 GCA_947177345.1 uncultured Ruminococcus sp.
TTAATGATACGGCGACCACCGAGATCTACACGCTTAAGATCGTCGTCAGCGTCAGAGGTGTATAATAGACAGATGCTTTATAGTTCCTTTTGCATATATTGCCGTTGTGATTTGGTTTATTACTCATTTTAAACTCCTGACCTGCGTATACCACGGCGGAGACCTACCGGAATTAGTTTCCGCCGTGTGATGTGGGTTAATGGTTAAGGTGGTGAATATAATGTGTTTTTCTGAAGTTTTTCGTGGAATCTTTACAAAAGGATTTTTAGTAGATTCAGTTGTAATATTTGTTTCTCTTAATGCTATCTTTTTTTATTTCCGTTTTTTAAAACGTATTTTGTGTGGTCGTTATAGTTATTTTTCAAACCATTTTGAAGATATATTTGAAAAGATAAATGATATTAAACATAAAAAATCTTTTTCAAATACAAATAAAAGTCTTTATTATGACATTGAAAAAGGCAAAATATTTGATTATTACATTGAAGAAATTGACGATTCATACAATATAAATCTTTCTAAAGGTAAATCCGGCGAACAAGCCGATTTATATATAAATTCTAATGAAAGGAGCTGAAAAAAATGAAATGTTTGATTGTTAATGTGAAGTCCTTTGATTATAAGGATAAGAAAACTGGTGAATCTGTACCGGCTCTTGTTCTTGAAGTTGTAAAGAGTACTCTTTCAAATGCAAGCGGTAAGGGTGTAGGCGATTTCTTCATTGGTAAGAACCGACAGGAAGCACTTTACAATCTTATCGAACTTGGTTGTAATGGTGATTTTAGTCTTTATTTTAATAGTCTCTGTGACATTGAATTTGATGACCAAAAGAACGTTATAGGTTTTGACTTAATTAAAACCGAGGAATTACCTGTTATATGGGGGTTTTAAATGGCAGTATTCGTGTACATCTGCTTTATTGTAGGACTGGTGGAAGTTATTAAATTTCCATTCAGTGCCTACAAGTTCATAAAGCAAGTAAAAAATGGTGAGAGGAGTTTTCACAATGGAAGATTCCGAAATGATGACGGAATCCGTGATAACGGAGCTTCCGGAAGAAGAGATAGTCGGTACAACGGCAATAGCTCCGGAAGTCCTCACGGAGATGATAACAACAGAACTTGTGACATCAACGGAAATGACATCAACGACGATTTCAACGACAACAACCGAATGCCTGACATATGCGAATCTTGAAAATATAAATGTTGATATGTTGAATAATTTTACATATCTTGGTACATTCTTTATTATTTTCAGTATTTTGCTTATAGTCTTTAGAGGTCTTAACAGGTTGTTCAGAATTTTCATTTGAAAGGTGGTGAGTTTTTATGCATGGTATTATTTCTGTAATGGCTGAAACCGCAGGTGCAGTATCTTCATCAGGCGTTTTCAGTGATATTAATCAAGATACTTTTGCTCCTCTTGTAGCTGAAATTAAAGAGGTTGCACAAGTTGCTGTTCCAATTACTGTTACTCTTATTGGTATTCGTAAAGGTTGGTCATGGCTTAAAAGTGCAATTAGAGGTGCTTAATTACCGGTACAGCATTAATGGACTGTATCGCTCAGGGCAGTTTGTTAACAACTTACTGCCCGCTTTTTTTAGGTGGTGATACTCTTTGAAACAATTTGTTTCAATTTTACTTTGCATTATTATTCCGTTATTTTGGATTATTCCAGTTAATTCAAATGCTCTTGACGTTCAGGGAAATGAATATCCAGACCCCTCGTTGATGCCTATTGATATTAATTTCAGTGACTATGATTATTATTTTCTTACAATTTCCGGTTCAACTTCCAGTCCGTCTTACTATTTTTATTTTATTAAAGATAATTCTGCATCATCTTCCAACAGACTTTATTTTACTGTTGCTTTACAGGGTGCCAGTACTTATTTACGCAATGGTTCTTTTACTTCTTTTGGTGTCACTACAGATTATACTATTTCTCGTTATGTATATTCTTCAGTTGGTTCATGGAATAAGTCTACTTCTTCTACTATGTATAATCAATTTTATTTTGACGGTTATTCAACAATTTCTTCTTTTACTTCTGATAATAAGTATATTATAGGTTCTAATGTTAATATATACGATTACAGCGGTATTCTTGTACGTTCCGGAGATTATGAAACTTTATGTAGTTATTTTAAGAATGGGCTGTCAGGGTCTTCCGATAAAACTGAAAAACCTATAGAACCTACTACTTCCGGAGGCTCTGATACTGGCGATATTGTTAATATTGACCTTAGTTTCTTACATGAATATTTTAATAGAATTTCTGATTTACTGGATAGTTTGCTTAGTAATATTGCAAAAATTATTGATATTATCGGTTCATTAGGAAATGAAAATATTTCTTCTTATCTTGATGAGATAAAACTTCTTATTTCTAACCTTAACTCCGGATTTTCTTATAACATTGAAACTTCTGTTTCCTCTTTACTTGGTAAACTTGATGAGATAAAAACAGAAATTGTTAATTTTGAAAGATACTTTTCTGAGTTTTCGGCTGTAAATGGTGAAATTGCAAATATTTTTACCGTTCTTAACGGACTTAATATAAATATTATAAATATTAATACTAAGTTAATGGAAACTATCGAGGCTATCAATAATATTAAATCTAATGTTTCGGATATAAGTACCAATTTATCAAACTTTATTTTGAACTTTCGTAATGAATTTGAAGATATCATTAATAGTATTAATTCTAATGTTTCAAGTATCAGTACTAATTTTTCAAATTTTCTTCTAAGATTCCCTACTGAT
>CAMWUB010000348.1 GCA_947177345.1 uncultured Ruminococcus sp.
ATCATACACCATACTTGGTAGTTGCAACCGGTACACCAGGACCCATTGTTGATGCTACTGTACAGGATTTGAGATAAGTACCTTTTGCAGCAGCAGGCTTAGCCTTAACAATAGCTTCCATGAGAACGTTGAAATTTTCTTCGAGTTTTGCAGAACCAAATGATGCCTTACCGATAGGGCAGTGAATAATATTGGTTTTATCAAGACGGTATTCAATCTTACCGGCTTTAGCTTCGGAAACAGCCTTTGCAACGTCCGGAGTTACTGTACCAGCCTTCGGGTTAGGCATGAGACCACGAGGTCCGAGAATCTTACCGAGTCTACCAACAAGACCCATCATATCAGGTGAAGCAACAACAACATCGAAATCCATCCAGTTTTCTTTCTGAATTTTTTCAACCATATCCATACCGCCGACGTAATCAGCACCGGCATTTTTTGCAACTTCGTATTTGTCTTCCTTACAGAAAACAAGTACTCTTACGTTCTTACCCGTACCGTTAGGGAGAACAACAGCACCTCTTACCTGTTGGTCAGCGTGTCTTGAGTCAACGCCGAGACGGATATGTGCTTCAATAGTTTCGTCAAACTTAGCCTTTGCGTTCTGGCAGACTAAGTCAAGAGCCTCTGTGGACTCGTAAAGCTTTGCATAATCAACAGTTTTAGCACTGTCAACATATCTTTTGCCGTGTTTCATTATATATCCTCCTGTTTAAGTGGTAATACCGTACTGCCTATAGCAGAGCGGTTAGCGGAATCTTCCTCCCACCATTGAGAAGTCAGAACGGGAAAAATTTTCCCTTTCGTCATTCAAAAATTAATTAGTCAACGACTACAACGCCCATGGAACGAGCTGTACCAGCAATCATGCTCATAGCTGCTTCGAGTGAACCTGCATTGAGGTCAGGCATTTTCTGCTCGGCAATCTTCTGAATCTGTTCCTTAGTGATATTGGCAACCTTGGTTTTGTTCGGAACACCTGAACCACTGTTTATATTACAAGCCTTCTTTATAAGAACTGCTGCCGGTGGTGTCTTGGTTATGAAAGTGAAAGAACGGTCTGCATATACTGTGATAACAACAGGGATAATCATTCCGATATCGTTCTTTGTTCTTTCGTTGAATTCCTTTGTGAATGCCATGATATTAACGCCGTGCTGACCGAGTGCCGGACCAACAGGCGGTGCAGGTGTAGCCTTTCCTGCTGCGATTTGAAGCTTAATGTAGCCAACTACTTTCTGTGCCATGTATTCGCACCTCCATAAATGTGGTAAATGGCGGGGCAAGAAATTATTTTACCCCTCCCACTGAAATCCGTGCGGATTTCTTTTTTGACCTTAAACTAATCCTCCACTCTGATTACCTGATTGATAGGTAATGTTGTGGGGGTTTCACGACCGAACATTGAAACGAGTAAATCAACGGTACGGTCTTCAAGATTGATATTCTGAACAACGCCGACAAAACCGTCCATAGCAGTACCGGAAATCTGTACGCTGTCGCCGACCTTGAAATTGACTTCAATGTGTGTAACGTCCACACCGAAAAGTTTCTTTACTTCCTCGTCTGAAAGAGGTGTCGGGTCAGAAGCAGGACCTACAAAGCCGGTACAGCCACGTGTATTTCTTACGACATACCATGAATCGTCAGTGACAACCATTTTTACGAGGACATAACCTGGGTAAGTCTTGCGTTCAACTTCCTTTTCGACGTTTTTAGTTTCGCCGGTTTTTTTGTCTTTTACTTCAGTAATTTCAATCACTTTTTCAGTAGGAACTCTTACTTCTTGGATAAGCTCTTGAAGCTTGCGGTTTTCGACCACCTTTTCTATGTTCTTGGCTACCTTGTTTTCGTAGCCTGAATAAGTGTGTATGACATACCATCTTGCTGCTTCCGACATTACAAATCCTCCCTGAATCCTTACTGATTATTGGTAGATGAGCCTGAGCAGAGCCAGAAGACCTTCGTCAAGCAGTCCCACAAGGACGGCAGAGCCTGCAATTACTGCAACAACAACAGATGTATTTGTAACAACTGTCTTTTTTGTCGGCCATACTACCTTTTTAAATTCGACTTTCAAGTCATGAAACCATTTTCCGACTTTACCCTGTTCCTTTTTTTCGGATTTTTTCTTGTCGGATTTTTTGTCAGCCTTGGAATTGCCTTTTGAATCAGCAGTTTTTTCAGAAGCTTTTTTACTCTCCTTGGAAACTTTTTCTTCTTTTACCGGTTTTTCCTTATCGGCTTTCTTTTTTGTTTCAGGAGTGGTATTTTCCTTTTCTTTAGCCATTAGAAAAATTCCTCCTGATTACTTTGTTTCTTTGTGAAGAGTATGCTTACGGCAGAACTTGCAATGTTTATTCATTTCGAGTCTGTCGGGGTCATTCTTCTTGTTTTTCTTAGAAACATAATTTCTCTGCTTGCATTCTGTACAAGCCAAAGTAACCTTTACTCTCATATCGGCACCTCCTGAATTAGTACTTCCTCCGCTTTCGGAGATAGGTTGTTTGCCTCCCTCGAACAAGGCAAAAAATAAGACCTCATACGAGGTATATTAATTATAGCACATGATTTTTTCTTTGTCAAGAGTTTTTCAGAAAATTTTTCAAAAAATTTTATACTATATATAAATACGGATTTTAAATTATACTCACTGCATAAAAATCATGATTATTTGTGCGGAATTTTTATGACAAAAAGCATAAAATATCAGTCAATAAGCACTATCTATCATTGAAATTTCACTTTTTTTACATTATAATATAG
>CAMWUB010000349.1 GCA_947177345.1 uncultured Ruminococcus sp.
CCGTGAAACCAGTAATGAAAATGATGTGGTCTTGAATCTCATGAACGAATTTTCTATAGACAGTGAGCAGGCGGAATACGTTTCAGAAATAAAGCTCCGGAACATAAACATACAGTATATTTCACGACGTATTCGGGAAGTAGAGAGTCTGAAAAAAGATATTGCGGAAATGGAAGAAATCCTGAAAGATAAAAATAAAATCCGTAATATAATAATAAAAGAACTTAAAAACGTCATAAAGAACTATGCACAGCCGAGGAAATCCCTCATATCAGAGTACACAGAGCAGGATACGGAAATAACAGACGATATACCGGATTATCCTGTAAATATATTCGTATCGGCAAGCGGATATTTCAAGAAGATAACCCCACAATCGCTCCGTATGAGCAGTGAACATAAACTAAAAGACGGTGACTATATAATCCGGAATTTTGAAGCAACTAACAAAACAGAACTTATTTTCTTTACGGATAAACAACAGGCGTATAAATCGAAAGCAAGTTCATTTGACGATACAAAAGCAAGTCTGATAGGCGATTATATACCAGCTAAACTTTCATTCAGTGAAGACGAAACACTTAGAACGCTTATTCCTACTACTGATTACAGCGGTTATATGATGTTCTTTTTCGAGAACGGCAAGGGAGCGAAAATACCTCTCAGTGCATACGAGACGAAAACAAACCGTAAAAAACTTACAAAAGCGTATTCTGATAAGTCACTACTGGTAGAGGCGATATTTATTCAGGAAGATTGCGATATACTCGTAAGAAGTTCAAGCGGTCATACGATACTTTTCAATACTTCTGAAATCCAGCCGAAAACAACAAGGGATTCACAGGGGGTACAGTTAATGAATCTGAAAAAAAATTCTGTACTTGCTTCTGCTGAAAAAGTAACCGGTGATGGTCTGGAAAAATATCGGGTAAAGAGTATACCTTCATCCGGAAAACAAGCCAAAGAACTCGGAGACGTAAACCAGCTTGAATTGATATAAAATATTGTATAATAAATGTGAATTAATACGCAAAATGTCAAAAATAAAAAAATCCGATTTCGGGGGGTATAGTTTAAATGTCTGAAAATAGCGTTAATTTTAAGAATTTAAAAAGATTTTTGAAAAATTAAAGTTTGAATTGCTATTTATTAATAAAAATAGGAGTAGCAACTGGCAACTAAATTTTATACTATTTGTAACAAAAAAATCAAATCCGTTCAATGATAGCATATTGAACGGATTTTTTGTCGTCACCTGATCCTGATAAGATTAATCATGGCTTCTTATTCCTGTATTAACTCTTCCTCGATGTCACCAAGACGTTTTATACGACTTTTTTTTATTTGTGTTTTTACTAATTCTGTTGCCTGTGCCAGTTTTGCTATAGTACCAACAAAAATTTGTTTTTCATAGTCAGGCAAGTTCATTATAAAGCCTCATAAACTCGTCATCATCAACGTTTTTTTCGATTCCAAGCAATTCCATTTTATTTGCTGGTGGCACAATTTCTCGTCTCATCAGATAATTTAAAGACACATTATAATAATCAGCAAAGCGGATAGCTACTTTCATTCCAATGGCTTTTTTACCTGTTTCGTAGTCAGAAATAAGAGAAGTTGCCATTTTAGTGGATTCAGAAATTTCTTTCATAGTAATTCCTTTATCCTCTCTTAATTTTTCTAACTTTTTATTGCATACTATAATTACAGCAGGAGCAGCAGCTCAAAGCTGAAAAAGAGATGACATTCTAAAAACTATCGCAAGTCAGACCGATGCGACCACTCAGCACGTAAAGGCGTTGTTTAAAAGTTCCATAGTCATATAGAAGTGTTTTTCCTCTTAATATAGACCGCATAACATAGCGTTATGCAGTCCTGCCGTATTTTCCTGTTTCCGTTGAAATGCTTGAAACTGCAACATCAAAGCGGAAGTAAATATCAATCTGCTGAATACGTTTTCCGCTTGACTTGTCGGGTTCATTAACAACGATTTTTTCAATCAGTTCGTGCATAATTTCGGGAGTTAATTCCGTTATATTCTCATATTTCTGCACCAACTTGATAAACGCTGTTACATCGCTTGATTTTTGTTAAGTGGTATCAATAAAAGCCGTCAACTTCGCAACTGTAAACTTCAATTGTTTCTGTTCTTCCTCATACTCTGCGGACAGCATTTCAAAACGCTCATCGGAAATTTTACCGAGAACATTATCCTCATAAAGCCTTTTAAACAACTTGTCAAGTTTAGAAATACGTTTTTCAGCCTGTTTCAGTGTTTTTTTAGCTTTCGCAAGTTCCGTGTACTGTTTCTGAACGGAATTACTCATAGCTGTCTGTACAAAAAGGAGCTTATTCAGCTCACTAAGGACAATTTCCCTTAACACGCAAGTCCTGATGTAGTGAACAGTACATTCTTTCGTATCCTTTGCATAAGTCGAGCATCGCATATGCTCCTGCTCTAGACGTTCATTTATACGTCTGCTCAGATACATTTTTGCTCTGCAGTCAGCACAGTATACCATTCCCGAAAACGGATTCAACTCATCTTTCTTTTGAAGTCTGCGTTTGTTTTTGCGGATTTCTTGCACCAAGTCAAATTCCACTGAGTAATGACAGGTTCGTGAGTATTTTAACAATCTGATAGTTTTTTAGGATTGTCAACCCATCTGATTTTTATGTATTTTTTATAACTCGCAATATAGCAAACATTATATATAATTGAAAACATTATCTTAATAAGTTTTCTTATTTGAAAG
>CAMWUB010000350.1 GCA_947177345.1 uncultured Ruminococcus sp.
GTAGTCTATTATGCGACTGTCGTCTAAAAATGATTATTGAAATTTCCGGAACTTCACCATATAATATTATTATAACCGAATAAACAAAAAATGTCAATCGAAACGGAGGATTTTTAATGGATATTTACGGATTTTATAAAGGTGAAGCGTTCAACGCCTATGAATATCTTGGTGTACACTGCACAAAGAAAGGAAACGTTTTCAGGACTTATGCCCCGAATGCCTCTGAAGTATCACTGATAGGTGACTTCAGCGACTGGAAAGACATTCCGATGAAAAGAATCGAAGACGGCAGATTTTTTGAAATAACCTGTCCGGAAGCCAAAGAGGGTATGCGTTACAAATACCGCATTTACGATAAAAAAGGCGATTTTATAGACCATTGCGACCCATATGGCTATTCTATGGAAGTCAGACCTGGGACGTGTTCAGTTATAAGGCGTATTGATAATTATAAATTCCATGATTCAAAGTGGTTAAGTAAGCGTACGGACTGTAAGGACAAGCCTATGAATATCTATGAAATGCATCTCGGTTCATGGAAGCGGAAACCCGAAGACCAAAGAGACGAAGACGACGAAAACGGCTGGTATAACTATTCTGAAATAGCCGATATGCTGATAGATTACGTTCTTGAATGTGGTTATAATTTTATCGAACTTATGCCAGTCAGCGAACACCCCAGTGACGAATCATGGGGGTATCAGATAACAGGATTCTTTGCACCGTCTTCACGATACGGAACGCCTAAGCAGTTAATGGAATTTGTAGATAAATGTCATAAAAACGGTATCGGCGTTATAGTCGATTTTGTACCGGTACATTTTGCCGTTGACCATTACGCATTGACGGAATACGACGGAACACATCTGTATGAATTTCCGGATAACGATATGGGCTATAACGAATGGGGTAGCCGTAACTTCATGCACTCTAAGGGAGAAGTAAGAAGTTTTTTACAGTCGTGTGCTAACTACTGGCTTGAAATGTATCATTTCGACGGTCTCCGCATGGACGCTATCAGAAATATTATCTACTGGCAGGGTAACGAACACAGAGGCGAAAACAGAACAGCCATAGAATTTCTTAAAAATATGAATACTGGTCTGAAACTCAGACACCCTACAGCTATACTATCGGCGGAAGATTCCTCGGCATATCCATGTGTGACAAAACCGGTAAATGAAGGTGGTTTAGGATTCGACTATAAATGGTGTCTGGGCTGGATGCACGATTCACTTGAATATATGCAGTGTCCGCCTATGTACCGTACAAATAACTATCATAAGATGACTTTCTGTATGCTGTACTTCTATAACGAAAAGTTTATACTACCTCTTTCACATGACGAAGTAGTACACGGTAAGGCGACCATAACTCAGAAAATGAGTGGCGATTATAAAGAGAAATTTCCACAAGCAAGAGCTTTTTATATGTTCATGATGTCACACCCCGGAAAAAAACTTAACTTCATGGGCAACGAGATAGGACAGTTACGTGAATGGGACGAAAAACGTGAACAGGACTGGGATATGTTGAAATATCCGGTACATGATTCTTTCCACGAATATATTAAAGCTTTAAACAAAATATATCTGAAATATAACGCTTTGCATTACGATTATGACCCTACTAATTTCATGTGGGAAGACTGCAATTCCGCTGACCGTTGTGTATACGCAATAAGGCGTAAGAGTGCCGACGGCGATATACTTACGGTAATAAACTTTTCAGACTGGTATCAAACAAACTATACCGTGACAGTCGGTGAGGGCTATAATATAGAACTTCTTCTTGATTCCGATAATCAGATTTACAGCGGAGACACTCCCGACGGCAAAACAGAATACAATTACATAAAAGACAGAATTAACATGAATATTCCGGCATACAGCGGACGTATGTTCCTGTTACGGAAAAAGAAAAAATAATTTAATTTCAATGCCGGAAATATTTCCGGCAGTTTTTTATAAGTAATTAAATTCTCCTGATATGTTGCTTTATTTTATCCATTTTGATATGTCACTTTCTTCTATCCAGATTATGAGTTCAGGGTCTTCGATTTCAACCCCGTAAAATTCAGTGGAATTGTTATCACGAGTCGTTTTCATGCTCTCCTGATTTTCAGGATTTACATAAACCCATTTATTATTGACTTTAGCTATATATCCGCATTCTATCTGTGGGTCAGATGCAGGACAGCCATCATATTGAAAATATAAAACATTTCCTTCTGTATAAAAATTATCAATTCCGTATGTTTTCACTGTTCCGTCAACAGAAATAAGTTTATTTATCATATCAATGTCTTTGTCGTTATATAGTACAATATCATTATCACCTCTGAAAACAGGGTCAATAAGAACCTTTGTAATAGTTCCGTCTGTTTTTATATCATAATCATCAGCCTTATAAATGCTTGTATTATCACCGCCCTCAACTATAACTATATCGGGATTATCTTCATTTCCGACAAAGTAAACATCTGAATGAAGATTCCCCTCAACACCCATATATTTCTTGTCCATATCTGCAATGTACAAGCCTGTATAAGTATATCTTCGACCTTTGTATTTAAATCCCTCTACATTGTTTTCAGATGGGATTCCGTCAACAACCTTAGCGAAACAACCACAGTCAAACATCATAATAAATGAACATATCAGACAAAAAAGTATATTTCTTATTTTTTTCATTTTTTTAAATAATGCCTTTCTTCATATTAATATAATAAAATCCAAATAAGTCCCGACA
>CAMWUB010000351.1 GCA_947177345.1 uncultured Ruminococcus sp.
AAATATGTGATATACTATAGTTACAAAATAAAACAGGAGGTAATTACTATGGCAAAAATTTTAATTGTCTACTATTCACGCAAGGGTGAAAATTACTGGAATGGTGGTCTGAAAAATATCGCCAAAGGCAATACTGAACGTGTTGCGGAATTTATTCAGAAAGCTGTTGGCGGAGATTTGTTTGAGGTCGATACCGTGAAGCCTTATTCTGAGAGCTATATGACCTGCATCGAGGAGGCAAAAGCTGAACTCCGTGCAGATGCCCGTCCTGAAATCAAGGCTTTTCCCGATAACTTCGAGGATTATGACACGATTTTTGTAGGCTATCCGAACTGGTGGGGTACTATGCCGATGTGTATGTTCACACTGCTTGAAAAATATGATTTCACAGGTAAGACAATCATTCCGTTCTGTACAAACGAGGGCAGCGGAATGGGTTCAAGTGAACGTGATTTACAGAAAATCTGTAAGGGTGCTGTACTGAAAAAAGGTCTCTCGATTCATGGAGCAGAAGCGGAAAATTCAGAAAGCAAGGTTGCTTTATGGGCTAAGAAATCTGTTTAAGAAAGGGACATCAATGACTGATGAAGAAAAGATAATCCAGCTATATAAAGAAATGTACTCGGCAATGATAAACAAAGACAAAGCAAGTCTTGAACGGATACATGATGACAGCTTTATTTTGTTCCATATGACAGGAATGAAACAGTCGAAAAGTGATTACATTTCAGCAATTATGGACGGTACACTGAATTATTATTCCGCTGTTCACGGTGATATGGAAGTTGCAATAAATGGCGATACCGCAAGGCTGGCTGGCAGAAGTAAGGTCACAGCGGCGGTATTTGGTGGTAATAAACACACATGGAGATTACAACTCGATTTTGAACTTATCCGGAAAAATGACAAGTGGTATTTTACACTTGCAAGTGCTTCGACTTATTAAGGAGATTAATTTATGGAATATGTAACACTTCACAACGGTCTGAAAATGCCGATTCTTGGATATGGTGTATATCAGGTAACAAAGGACGAGTGCGAGAGATGTGTTCTTGACGCTCTTGAAGTCGGCTATCGTTCAATTGATACGGCACAAAGCTATTTCAATGAGGAAGAAGTCGGCAATGCAATCATCAAATCAGGTATGGCAAGAGAAGATATTTTTCTGACTACAAAGGTCTGGATAGAGCATTACGGCTACGAGAACGCAAGACAATCGGTACTTGATTCTATGGAAAAGTTGCGTACCGATTATCTTGACCTTATCCTGCTCCACCAGCCATTTTCAGATTATTATGGTGCTTATCGTGCTGTCGAGGATTTATATACCGAGGGAAAGGTAAAGGCGATAGGCGTATCTAATTTTTATCCTGACAGACTTGTAGATATTGCATCATTCAGCCGTATAAAGCCTATGGTAAATCAGGTAGAAGTACACCCATTCAATCAGCAGATTCTTGCAAAACAGTATATGGATAAATACGGTGTGCAGATTGAAGCGTGGGCACCGTTCGGCGAGGGCAGAGGCGGTCTGTTTGAGAATCCCGTACTTGCCGAAATCGGTGCAAAATACGGTAAATCTACGGCTCAGGTAATGCTCCGCTGGAATATTCAGAGAGGTGTTGTTGTTATCCCGAAGTCTGTCCATAAGGAGCGTATGGCTGAAAATTTCAATGTATTTGACTTTACATTGACCGATGAGGATATGACATCTATTGCGGTTATCGATAAAAATGAAAGTTCTTTCTTCTCACACTATGACCCTGCAATGGTTGAATGGTTTGTAAAGATGGTTGAGGAACGCAGGAATAATCATGACAGTTCAAAGGAAAAGAAATCATGGTGACTATATGCTGAAACAAATCAGATATTTTCAGTCTGTGGTAAAATCGGGAAGTTTTACTGTTGCCGCAGAGGAGCATTTTATTTCTCAGTCGGCAATTTCACAGCAGATAAAAGCACTTGAAGATGAATTAGGTGCTACTTTACTGAACCGTAAAAAAAGAAGTTTCACGCTGACCGAAGCAGGCGAATATTTCTACAGGAAAAGCCTTGTACTTGTTGCCGATTATGATGCTATATGCTGTGAATTACAACGTATTTCCGGTAATAATGCTGAACTGCTCCGTATTGGTATTCTCAAAAGTTACAGCGGAAACGAGTTACAGAATGCCGTATCTGCATTTACTGTACAGTTTCCAAATGTGACAGTAGAAGTCACACACGGAAATCACGATACATTGTATGAGCTTTTGCGTAATGATAAACTTGATGTGGTTCTTAATGACCAGCGGAGAGTATTTTCGGACGAGTATGTAAATATAGTCCTTGATGTAAGGGAATATTATGCGGAAATTTCAATAAACAGTCCGCTTGCATATCTCGACGAGGTTGAAATTGCTGACTTGAAAAATATTCCGCTTATTCTTCTTTCTTCGGAGGAACAACAGGAAACGGAACGCAGTTTCTACGCTAACGATATTGGTTTCAGAAGTGAAATTCATTTCTGCGAATATCCGGACGATGCACATATGAAAGTCATACAGAGTAACGGTTTTATGCTTATCGAGGGTAGCGGAAAACCTGCTCAGACTGTCACAAAAGCGATAAAACTTCTCAGAAACGGCAGTCCGATAATCAGGCGATACTGTGCATTTTTTAAAGTTAATCATTTTGGAAATAAGCATATAAATGAATTTATTGAAATACTTAAAAATCAATTCTGAGGTGAATATATAA
>CAMWUB010000352.1 GCA_947177345.1 uncultured Ruminococcus sp.
ATGTTATATTATCAAGTTTTGCAAGACTTTTTTTATCGGAAAATACTATATTTCCGAGTTTTTTTCTTTCAAGATTTCCGGTATCGTCAATAATTTCCTCGCCGAAAGTCCGGATTATTTCCGCAAGACAAGGCTTTCCCTTTTCGACTACCTGACGGGCTATAATATCGGCATCTATTATATAGAATCCTTTTTCCCTGAATATCGCCGAAATAGTACTTTTTCCCGCACCGGTCTGACCGGTAAGACCTACTATAACATAATCTTTCATAACCGTATCACCTCGAAACCGGCTGAACGTATCAGTCTGTTATAAACTGCCAGTCCTACGCCGGATTTTTCCGGTGAACGCACATACACACGAACCGCATGGCAGTCATCGAGTTCACGTAACCGCCGGAAAATCTGTTGTGCCTGCTCCTGACTATCTTTACCGTAAGTAATATGGCGATACGGAAAATTTTTACTGTCGCCGTCGAAAATAAGCGAATATACGCCCTCGTCGTAATGTTCGCCGACGTATTCAGTAAATTTATCCAAGTCAGATTCAATCATTATTATATCCGCTGACGGCGAATAATGTTTATATTTCATACCCGGTGAACTGGCTTTTTCACCGATTTCAAGCCCTTGTAGTACCGCTTTATCAACAATCACGTTTCCGCTGACCGTTCCTAACATTTCCGCAGTTATACAACCTGGTCTTAAAATCCGGACAGTATCGCCGTTTTCTATTGAAATTACTGTAGATTCAACACCGTAATGACTTTCACCGCCGTCTATTACAGCCGGTATAATTCCGCCCATATCCTGCATGACGTGCTGTGCGGTCGTTGGACTCGGATAGCCTGACTTATTCGCAGACGGTGCGGAAATAGGTTTTCCGGTAAGTTCTATAAGCCGGTGCATTACTGGGTGTGCCGGTACTCTTATACCTACCGTATCAAGTCCGCCGGAAGTTATCAGCGGTATTTTTTCATTTTTCGGAAGTACTATAGTCAACGCCCCCGGCATGAACTTTTCAGCGAGTTTACAGGCTATTTCCGGTATATTTCTTGTATATTTTTCCGCCTCGGAAAAATCCGCAAGGTGAACTATCAACGGATTGTCAGCCGGTCTTCCCTTTGCCTGAAATATTTTCCGGACGGCTTTTTCATTCGATGCGTCCGCCCCTAATCCGTAAACCGTTTCCGTCGGTATACCGACTACTTCGCCGGATTTGATTAATTTTACCGCTATATCAAGCTGATTTTCGTCAAGTAATAAAGTTTCCATAAAATTACTCCTGTCCTGCGAGTTTGGCAGCTTGGTCGGCGGTTGCGAGTGCATCTATAATCTCGTCAATATTACCATTCATGACATCTTCTAAGCGATATATCGTTAAATTTATACGGTGGTCTGTAAGTCTGCCCTGTGGGAAATTATACGTCCGTATACGTTCAGAACGGTCACCTGTACCAACCTGCATTTTTCGCTCAGAGGCTATTTTATCATTCTGTTCTTTCTGCATGGTCTCGTAAATCCGTGAACGCAGAATTTTCATAGCCTTATCCTTGTTTTTATACTGACTTCTTTCGTCCTGACACTCGACGACTACATTAGTCGGTAAATAGGTGATTCTGACGGCTGATTCAGTTTTATTTACTTTCTGCCCACCTGCTCCGCTTGACCGGAAAACATCTATTTTAAGGTCAGTGGGATTTATTTCAAGTTCCACGTCGTCAGCCTCGACAAGCACCGCAACTGTAACGGTACTCGTATGAATACGACCCTGTGATTCCGTTTCCGGTACTCGCTGGACACGATGTACACCGCTTTCATATTTAAGTCTCGAATATGCACCCTCGCCGACTATTGAAAAACTTATTTCCTTGTAACCGCCTAATTCAGTCGGATTTGAATTTAAAATTTCCTGTTTCCAGCCTTTAGACTCCGCATACATAGTATACATTCTGTATAACGAATTTGCAAACAATGAAGCCTCTTCGCCACCTGCTCCGCCACGGATTTCAATGATAACGTTTTTATCGTCGTCGGGGTCTTTCGGAAGCAATAATACTTTGAGTTCCTGTGTAATATTTTCCATAGCCTCCCGTGATTCGTCATATTGAAGCTGTGCCATTTCCCTGAAATCTTTTTCTATTCCGCTTTCGTCGAGTAATTCCTTAGCCTCGTCGAATGAATCACGGTATTTTTTATATTCCCGATACTTTTCTATAACAGGTGTAAGATTTTTGAAATCTTTCATTAACTGTGTATACAATATATTATCATTAACAATATCAGGTTGCGAAAGCCTTTCACTTATTCCGGTATATTTCTGTTCCATAGTTTCGAGTTTTTCAAACATTTCCGGTCTCCTCACTTCTGCTGACTTTTTTAATATTTTTTTCTATCTTGTTTCTTGCAACCATAAATTCCCGTGAACACTTAACGCATCTCAACCGGAAATCCATACCGGCACGGATTACATACATCTGATTTGCACCACATGGGTGATTTTTTTTCATTGTCAGAATGTCATCCGGTCTTATATCCATAACACGCACCGCCTTTTAAAAAGTCTTTACATTTTATTATAACTCAAAAAGTTTACCAAATCAATACCCTGTGAATATTTTTTTGATTCCGTGCAGAAAATAATTTAAAGTTGACAAACAGAAAGGAAAATGTTATTATGATTACAAGAATTTCAGCGGAGTTTGAAACTCCGGAACTTGCAGAGTCAGCCATACAC
>CAMWUB010000353.1 GCA_947177345.1 uncultured Ruminococcus sp.
CCATGAAAAATTCACGGGATTTTTTTATAATTTTATTGTAAAGCGTTTATTGTTTTTTTACCGAGATTATCCATAAATTCTTCACAGGTAATAGTTTCCTTTTCAAGCAGAAATCCGGCGAGTTCATGGAGTTTTTCAGCGTTTTCAGAAAGAATTTTAATAGCTTTTTCGTGAGCAGTTTTAATTATATTATTTACTTCAATATCAATCTGTGCGGAAGTTTCCTGTGAGCAGGCAAGGGAAGTATCACCGCCGAGATACTGATTATTTACCGTTTCAAGTGCTACCATATCGAATTTATCGCTCATACCGTAACAGGTCACCATTGAACGTGCTATTTTAGTAGCTTTTTCGATGTCGTTAGATGCACCGCTGGTACACGTATGGAATATGAGTTCTTCAGCGGAACGACCACCGGTAAGAGTTGCTATACGTGCGAGTGCCTCTTCTTTTGACATGAGGAATTTTTCGCCTTCGTCGACTTGCATTGTATATCCTAAAGCACCGGAAGTACGTGGAATGATAGTTATTTTATGTACCGGTGCGGAATCCTGTTGCATAGCGGCTACAAGTGCGTGACCTATTTCATGATATGCGATAATTTCCTTTTCTTTCTGCGAAATGACAGCGTTTTTGCGTTCATAACCAGCTATTACTACTTCAACGCTTTCTTCCAAATCAGATTGATTTACTTTATTTCTGCCACTCCGGACGGCTCTTAAAGCACCCTCGTTGATAATATTAGCGAGTTCCGCACCAGATGCACCGGCAGTAGCACGAGCTATAGCGTTATAATCTATATCGTCTTCGGTTTTTACTTTCTGTGCGTGTACTTTCAGAATAGCCTCACGTCCCTGTAAGTCAGGAAGTTCCGCCGGAATACGTCTGTCGAAACGTCCGGGGCGGAGAAGTGCAGGGTCAAGGGATTCAGGTCTGTTTGTAGCGGCGAGTATTACTACACCTTTTTTGCCGTCGAAACCGTCCATTTCCGTCAGTAACTGGTTTAAAGTCTGTTCTCTTTCGTCGTTGCCGTTAAGACTTCCGTCACGTTTTTTGCCTATGGTGTCTATCTCGTCGATAAAGACAATACATGGTGCTTTTTCGTTAGCCTGTTTGAATAAGTCACGGACTTTTGCCGCACCCATTCCGACGAACATTTCAACAAATTCCGAACCCGATATTGAAAAGAATGGTACATCAGCCTCACCGGCTACTGCCTGAGCGAGTAACGTTTTACCAGTTCCGGGAGGTCCTACGAGTAACGCACCCTTAGGAAGATTCGCACCTATTTCGGCGTATTTTTTCGGATTATGCAGGAAATCGACTATTTCAACAAGAGCTTCCTTTGCCTCGTCCTGACCGGCTACGTCTGCGAAAGTCTTACCTGTCTGTGCCTTTACGTATATTTTCGCATTACTTTTACCGAATGACATGGAATTTCCGCCCATACGCTTGCTCATACCTTTCATGAGTACATTCCATAGAACGAGCAGGAATATCAATGGCAGAATCCATGATACAAAAAATTCCGCAAACGGATTTATTTCTTCTATACTTCCGGTGAAATCAATGTCATTTTTTCCCTTGTTGTAAAGTCTTTCAACTAAATCGGGGTCATATATCCGGACTGTAGAATATATCTGTTTAGAACCGTCATCATTTTCGGTCTCGAATTTTATGATGTTTTCTTCAATCTGTACTTTTTTTACCTCACCTTCGTCTACTTTTTTCATGAAATAACTGTAGTTTGTTTCCTTGACCTGTGCTTCTTTGATTGACGGTACTATAAAAACATTGAAAATTAAAAGTAATGCCATACAGATACCGCCGAAAATTGCGAGCTGTTGCCAGCCGTTTTTGTGTTCTTTCAAGCAATCATCTCCTTACGTTAGTGATTATACCACATAAACGGACAAAAAACAACCCTCAAATTGTGACAGAAAGTGAAAACTTCATGAAAAATACAGGTTATTTAATTCCATGTGAATAATTACGGCATAATTTTCCGATTATATAACCGAGGTGATAAAAATGAAAACAAAAAAATTCAATATTATATTTATCGGCGGATTTATTTTGGCGGTGATACTGTCGAATACCGGAAGTTTTATCCGTGACGGCATGGAACTTGACAACCTCCGGAACAGTGTTCTGAGACTTCATATACTTGCGGAATCGGACAGCGAACATGACCAGAATTTAAAATTAAAAGTCCGTGACGAATTACTTAAAAGCGGAATACTCGACGGTGCGGAAAATCTTTCCGATGCCGAAAACATAGCCCGTGAAAGACTTCCGGAAATAGTCAGTATTTCGGAAAAAACTTTAATGGAAAACGGTTGTAATCTTCCTGTCACCGCTGAACTGACTGATATGTATTTTGACGAAAGAGTTTACGGCGATATAACCATGCCGGAGGGTGATTACAAAGCACTTCGTATTAAGATAGGAAGTGCTAAAGGTCATAACTGGTGGTGCGTTATGTATCCGCCGTTGTGTCTGCCTATGGCTTGCGAAGTCAAGGATAATCCGGAAACTACTGCCGTATTTTTCAGCGAAAAACAAAAGGATATTATAAAAAAACCTGAAAAATATCGTATACGTTTTGCTTTATGGGACAAATTAAAGAAAATTTTAAGGTAAAATATGTACAGATTGCTGAATTTTTATTTTTCGCTTGACAAAATTATTCCGGAGTATTATAATATTACAGTAAACAAAGCGGAACATATT
>CAMWUB010000354.1 GCA_947177345.1 uncultured Ruminococcus sp.
ATTTTAACGTGTGAAAATAAAAACCTCGAAATCGGATCTTAAATCCCGAAATCGAGGTTTTTAAATTTTTCTTTAAAAATCGTTTAAAAAGTATTTAAATGCCGAGAAAAAATCTGCTATTTTTTGACTAAAATTCACAAACTTTTCCTCCTTATTCGCTATTTCAATATTATTCTATTTATGTATTCGATTTTTCGTTATATATAGGACATATGGAACTTGAAAGAAAGCGATAATAACGGAAAAAAATGAAATGAAACAGTTTTTCAGATATGTAGTAATGAAAGAATGTGAAGGTAAAATCAGACTGAAATGCAGATTTATCCACCTAATAGGTGTAAATGACGATGATATCAAGGATTTGAATGAAATGACTAAGCAGTTTCTTGACCTTATGGAAATATGGGCTGTTATTTCACATGATGAAGATTAATAAGCCGAAATAGAAACTTGAAAACTGAAAAGAGTTGAAAAGTATGAACTCTTTATGCAAGGCACAGGCGTATCTGAATAGTGTGACTTCTGCCGTTAATTCTCTCGCCGGAATGGTAATGAGTAACGAACTTCAGGGCAATGTTGAACCACAATATAAAATCACCCAATGTACATACAGATAAAGTCTTGAAAATGCAATCAGAAGTGCCAATATCATAGAGGATTTACAAAGTCTGCACTTACTGAAAAGAAGCGAAAATGTTTCGGCAAAGGATCAGGCGGTATGTCCGGACGGAAAAGAATAATCTTTCGGAGCATCTATTAAAAGATTTATATCTGTATTCACCGCAAAAGGACGTATTCGGGATATCAACGGTTTAAGCGTCACGTTACATATCAGGGCATCGACTGCAATGGCGATATACATAACACTCCGGCAATACAGAGCCATATTATACCACCATTGCCGAGACTTGAAATTATCGGCATTATAAAATCGCCGAAAGAAGTTCTCAGATGTTCCTGTATGAAGTCAAGTATTTCAAATTCAATCATTATAAATGTTCTCCGCAGTGACGATAGAATATGTCGTGAACGCTTACTTTTTCACCGCACGAACTGCATGACCTGTCAAGTATACTTCCGCAATGTCTGCAATATCCGCCATGTTTCTGACGTTTTCTGCAGTTCTGACATACCGGATAAAAACTTCTTGCAATCATGAACAGTATAATCGTTCCGATATTGCCGATAAGTCCGAGAGCTCCCCACAGAACAGGATTCATGACACTGTATATAGCCGACTTGTAAAGCCATCCGGCAACCATAAGTCAGTACATACCGGCAGTCAGCAGGCAGATAACACCCAGTACGGCAACGTTTATTTTTGAGAATAAAGACGGTTCTGTAAAATCAACCTTTTCAAACAGTTCGGATTTAATGTCATGTTTACTGTGATTTCTGTTGTCCTGCTCACCGTAGGTAAGTGCGTATTGTTCAGTGTTTCTGCGAGTATCTTTTTCTTCCTCGTATGAACGGCTATAGGAAATTACTTCGCTAATCTGTGTTCTAAGTGATACCGCCGAAACTGTACCGGTTACAAGAATAAGTGCAAGTGAAACAAGTACAAAAATTTTACTTGCCTTCCTGTAGTTCATATTGATGAGTTTTTCTTTGATTTTGTTAATCATAAATGTTTCCTCCTTGTATTTGATGATGTTATTATAAATCTCCATGTTAAACATAATTTAATACAAAGTTAAACAAAAAAGTCAGGTTTTAATCCCGACTTTTATTAAAAAATTATACGCTTTAAATCTGTAACCTGCTCCCCATACGGTCTGTATATAACGGGGTTTGGAGGGATTTTTTTCAAGTTTTTCACGAAGTCTGTTAATATATACGGCTACTTTAGCATTATCGCCCATTGCCTCCATACCCCATATATGTTCATAAAGCGTTTCACGGTCAAAAACTATATCCGCATTAGTCATAAGAAAATTTAATAGTTCATACTCCATATTTTTAAGTTCAATTTCTTTTCCGTCGGCAAAAACTCTGTGTGTAGCTGTATTAAGCCTTATGCCCTCGATAACTATTTCCAGAACCCTCGCATGCGGTCTGTTTCCTGTAAATCCGGCTAAAAAACCTTTTTTATCCCTTATTCCTGACATTCCGGTAGTTGAAACTGAAAATTCAGGTACTTTCGATCTGAATGCTTCAGGGTACATTTTCTGCATAAGTTCAAATGCTTTTTCATCATCTGTATTTTCATCGGTAATTTTTTTTAGCGTTGCTGAAATAAGTTCACGGTGTTCTGGTACAACGTGGTGACGCTCCATCGCAAGCTCTGTCTGCAATTGCTTTATAGTTTCATTTGATTTCTCAAATTCCGCCTTATAGTCAATAACAATTTCCGGTGGTGTTTCCTGAATTGTTTCAGTTTCCTGCACCTGCTCCGAGTTTTCGTTTTCGTTCATTTTCTGACCGCCTCTCATTTTTCTGTTTTAGACCTGATAATTTTTCTTATTGCCATTTCAGACAGTCCATACTTACCTGCAACCGCTCTGTAACTCATTCCGTTCATGCAGTCGGTATAAATCATAGAATTTCTGTATTCATTCTTTGTAAGCGTTTCAAGCCGTGGAATATACAGTTGACTTCCGCCGAAAGTTTCAATAAGTCTGACTGTGTTTTCAATTCCCAGTACCTGCACAAGCTCGGAAACCGTCTCATTCTGACATTCAAATATTATCTGTTTTACGTCTTTCATGGTACACTCTCCTTTATGA
>CAMWUB010000355.1 GCA_947177345.1 uncultured Ruminococcus sp.
ACTTTATATTATACCATAGATTCGGAAATAGTCAAGTAATATATTTTTATGTATTGAAATCGCTAAATATTATAATGTTCACGACTTAACCTGTAAAGTCTCGGAAGTTCTTTTTTAAGGTCATCACGGACACTTTTCTGCCAGAAAAATTCACCCACAAAAAGAATACGTTCAACACCACGTTTTTTAATGATAGCCTGTAGAAGTCTTTTCACGGAGTAAATTTTTCTGCTTGCTTTTATTATTTCTTTCTGAAGCTCATACGGAGATATTTTTTCAGGATAGTGTACAACATTTCCGACACATTTAGACCAGTCTTTATCAATAAGTCTGTCCTTATGAGTATCATATACAGGTGTTCCAGGGACAAAATACATTGACTGTATAAGAACTCCGCATATATTGTATTTTATGACAAAATCTGCTAACCTGTCGCCGACACCTATAGTATGATTATCCGCACCGACTATAAAAAGCCCACGTACTCTGAGACCATGTTTCTGAATATTTTTCACGGAACGTACAATATCATCATATGTACAGCTTTTATTTGTGATTTCAAAAGCCTCATCTTCAAGAAATTCGATACCCATTGCGAGTTCTGAAAAACCTGCTCTTTTAAGAAGTTCCAACATTTCGTCATCAAATCCGACCTCAAAACGTGCCTGAATGGTAAAATTATATTTTATTCCGCTGTCTATTATGGCGTTAAGAACATCTATCGCCCATTTTCTGTCAGCAAAAAAATTATCGTCCGTAATCCATAGCATTTTAGCAAGTCTGAAATGACCGTCATCATGAAAAGCTATCGACTGTTTTATATCTTCAACGACGTTTTCAGGTGTACGAGTACGGACACGTCTGCCATAGTGACGGACTAACGCACAGTAATCGCAATTGAACGGACACCCTCTTGAAGCGTGTACCTGAGCCCATAATGTATTATGACCAGCCATTTTCTTATAATTGTAACATAAATATCTGTCAGGAATTGTATCTATATTTTCAGGCGGTTGACGTTTTCCGGCATAGAATAGTTTTCCGTTTCGCATACAGGCGATACCCTTTACACTTTCAAGCGGTACGTTATTATTAAGAGCGTCTATTACTTCGGGGATTGATTCATCACCTTCACCGGTCAGGACGTAATCGCAATATTTGACGGATTCCTTATAATTCATTGAGGCGTGAAGTCCGCCTATAATGACTATCGCATCTGAATGACGTTTTATGAAACGTGCCAGTTTATAACCACGTCTTGCGGAAAAGGTAAATATAGAAATAAAAATCAAATCAGCATCAAGAACATCTTTCCAGACTATTTCAGATATTGATTCACTGTACATAAGAACATCAGAACACTTTTCCTTTGCAATAGTAGCGAGTGTAAGCAGTCCGATAGAGGGATTACGGATATATTTATCATATACAAAAAGATTTTCAATGCTTTTCCTATATGGCGGATTTCCTGGTTCTATGAAACGTATTTTTTTTATGGACATATAAAAAAATCATTCCTTTCATGACAATTATCAAAGTAACCTGATTATAGCATATTTTCCTGAAAATGTCAATAAAATTATTATTAAATATATTTAAGAATCGAGGAAATCCCTGAACCCTACTTCACCACCGGCGGAAACATATGCATAATAATTAAGTACAAGTGTTGCATCAACAGCATCTCTGAGACCGTCGCCGTTGACATCTGCATTTTTCCGTTGTTCTTCGGTCAGAACGCTTTCGCCACCAGTAGAAAGTGCAACATATTCAACAAGAATACTGGTAGAATCTATCGCATCAATTATACCATTTCTGTCAATATCGCCGATATAATCATTATTGGCGTAATACTGTTCCGCAATATCGTCAGCACAGACAGCTACATTTTTAACAAAAGTCTTATCCGGTGTGGCACTCGGAATTTTAGTCATAACTACAAGAATGTACGGTGTTTCGGATTCAACATAACTTACCTCATGATAGACCACATCATATATGCCGTATTTCAGAGCGACATCGCCACCGACGGCATCACGGATAAGTGCCGTATCTGATTCAAGCAGAGCTTTCCAGCATACTTCCCAACATTCGCCGTCATCTTTATAGGAATGCATTTTCATCATACTTGTTCGCATGAAATCAGCATTGACATCTGTAAATGACGACTCTTTAGTTATTGATATATCATAACCCCATTCGCTTATCATTTCGTTGAAGCCGTCTTTTCCGAAAAGATTAACAAGCATGAAATAAGCTATATTATCCGAATATTTCAGCGTATATTCAAGTAACTGTCTTATAGTATACTTTGTACCATATGGCTGATTCTTTATTATACCACTGCCACCGTAATTCCAGTCGGAAGTATAAGTCATTGTCTCGTCAAGACTGTGTACCCCCTGACTAATCTGTTTACAGGCGTATACGGCATATGAAAGTTTTATAACACTTGCACCATACATTAAATTTTTAGCATGATATGTATAAAGTGTTCTGCCGTCCTCAGCACATAGCAGTACTGAACATTCACGAGGATAGTTATTAACAAGATTATTCATCTGACTTATCGGGTCTATAGCATAAGCCCCCGACGGTATACAGAATATCATTATAATACATATCTGTAGTATGCATATTACTGATTTTATATTTTTTTTCAAGATTATCACAGTACTTTTTTAATAAATTTTAATAAATTCAGCAAAAAATTCGTAAATT
>CAMWUB010000356.1 GCA_947177345.1 uncultured Ruminococcus sp.
TTCCCAGTTTTTATAAAGTCCACCATCATGCGTATAATAAACAGTGTTTTCTTCATCTACATTTATTTCTGTTAAAGATGGGCAGTTATCGCAGAAATAATATCCTATGTATGTAACACTTGCCGGAATGTTTATTGATACAAGATTTTCACAGCCTGAAAAAGCATAATTACTTATTCTTTCTGTTCCCTCTGCAACAGTATAACTGTCTTTTTTTCCTTCGGGACATACAAGAAGTGATTTATACATTGCTGATTCATATGAGTCTGTTTCGTAATTGTATCCACTTATTTCCTGATTTTTATAAAGTGCACCATTATAAGAATAATAAACATTATTTTTTTCATCTACATTTATTTCTTCCAGAGCAGTGCAACCGTTATTAAAAGCTCCACCAATTTCTGTAACATTTTCAGGAATTGTTATACTTATAAGATTTAAACAGCCTGAAAATGCACCATTCCCAATCTTTATAACACTATCGGGAATATCTACAGCTGTAAGACCTGTACAGTCTTCAAATGCATATGCTCCTATTTTTTCTGTTCCGTTTTTAATTGTGTATTTGTCCTGTTTACCCATAGGATATACAAGAAGTGTGTTATAAGTTCCTGTTTCTTCTCCATAATATGAATATTCTTTATATTCATATTTATAAAGTGCACCATCATACGAATAATAAACAGTATTTTTTTCATCTACATTTATTTCTGTTAAAGCAGTACAGCCGTCACTGAAACCTCCGCCTATATATACAACACTTGCCGGAATATTTATTAAAGCAAGATTTGAACAATTTTTAAATGCTCCTTCATCAATGCTTGTAATACTATCGGGGATTGTCACATCTTCAAGTTTTTCACACTCAGAGAATGCATAACTACCGATTTTTGTAACAGGTAGTCCGTCAATTGTATCAGGAATAACAATTTCCGTTGAATTTTCGTCACAGCCAATTATCTTAATATAATCAATATGCCTCTCACAAATTAAATCTTTGTAAGTTACAGCTGATTCCCCGAGAGAAACAAAATTATAGTTGTATTTTTCAGCATATTCCTTTATATCAGAATCACCATAGCCATGTATTGTACCATTAAAATAATATTCTCCGTTTTCATCAATGTCATTGCTTATAGTAGCATCAGAATCATATATTTCACAGGCAGGGTTTTCTATAATTATATCTTCCAGTGCCGAACAGCCTTTAAATGCATATTCATCTATGTATGTAACGCTGTCTGGTATTGTTATACTGGTAAGGCTTGAACATCCTGCAAATGAATAATATTCAATACTTATAACACTGTCAGGAATGTTTATGCTTTCAAGGCTTGAACAATTATAAAATGCAACATAACCAATACTTGTAACACTATCCGGAATATTTATACTTTCAAGGCTTGAACAATTATAAAATGCACGACTGCCAATATATGTAACACTATCCGGAACTGTTATACTTTTAAGGTTTGAACATCCGGAAAATGCATCGCTACCAATATATGTAACACTATCTGGAATTATTATACTTTCAAGGCTTGAACAATCTTCAAATACAGAACTTGCAATGTTTGTAATGGTGTCAGGGAGTGTTATACTTTCAAGGCTTGAGCAACCTTCAAATGCACAACTGGAAATGTCTGTAATAATATCAGGAATTATTATGCTTTTAAGGTTTGAATTATTTTCAAATGCCGAATAACCAATGCTTGTAACAGGCAGTCCGTCAATTGTATCAGGAATAACAGCTTTTGTTGCATCTTTGTTACAACCTGTTATCTCAACATAATCATCATATAGTTTATAAGCTAAATCAGCCTCAATTTCAAGTGTACCAATAGATAAAAACTCATAATTATATTTACTGGCATATTCCTGTGTAGTTGAATTGTCATAACCATTTATTGTGCCATTGAAATAATATTCGTTGTTTTCATAACCATTACTGATAGTATCGTTAGAGTCATATATTTCACAAACAGGGTTTTTTATTGTTATATCTGTCAAACCTGAACAGTCTTTAAATGCATATTCGTCGATACTTGTAACACTGTAAGGAACTGTGATACTTGTAAGGCTTGAACAACCGGAAAATGCCCATTTTCCTATCTTTTCAATGCTATCTGGAATATCTATACTATCAAGTTTACTGCATTTAGAAAATGTAGATTCTTCAATGCTTGTTAGGTTATTAGAAAGCGTTATGTTTGTGAGGCTTTCACATTCATAAAATGCATAATTGCCAATACTTGTGACACTGTCGGGGATTGTTATACTTGGTAGGCTTCTACAGTAAGAAAATGCCGAATCGCTAATTTCTGTAACACTATCAGGTATCGTCACGCTTGTAAGGTCATAACATTCACGAAAGGCATCCATTTTAATTTCTGTAACACCGTCAGGGATTGTTACACTCTCAAGATGATAACATCTGTAAAACATATATTCGCTGATGTTTGTGATACTATTAGGAAGTGTTACAGTTTTAAGATTTGTACAGAAAGAAAATGCACGGTTACCAATACTCATAACGCTGTCAGGAATTATCACGCTTGTAATGTTACTTTCATAAAATGCTTCACCTGCAATACTTATAACACCATCTGGGATAATAACATCTCCGGTACATTTTCGACTATCAATTAAGAATTTGTTCTCATAGACGTTTAAGTAATAGATGAGAGTGAGAAATATA
>CAMWUB010000357.1 GCA_947177345.1 uncultured Ruminococcus sp.
CTCGATAGTTCCGCCCGTGATTCCTTTGCATCTATACTGAATGTTTCAGACCCTTTAGCATTTCTGCTGTCTGCTTCGGAGGAGAATATCAGGTTATTTTTCCAGAAGTTATCAATGGAATACAGAAATTATAATAATCAGACTCTCGACGTACTCAATGAAGTATTTGATTTCTTGTTTGAATATTTCCGGCGTAATAATTCCGGATTTTACAGGATAAATGCTGTTATTGGTGAGGACTTCAATTTAGAAAATCATTCACGTACTGCTGATAGTAGTCCGGTAGGTAAAGTTAAAAGAGTTATTATTAATGGTTACTCTAATAAATCAGGCAATAAGAAAACTAAATCTTATGTTGAAATTGGATAGGAGTTGAAAAAATGGCAATACAGACAAATACAAGAAAAGCTGATACCATAGTTGCCGGAACAGCTTTATTAAAAGATATTCAGGAAAAACTTCCGCTTGAAAATTCAGCGTTGTTGTTTAAAATGATTAAGGAACTGGAAAATAAAATGAATAAAATTTATTCCGGTGAGTATGGCAAGTTTCCGAAAATAGAAAACAAACCTTTTTATTATTGTGTTCCGTGTAGTTATTACATTGTTGACCCTCAAAGGTTTTTAGTCCCTAATACCGGAGATATTCCGAATCCTGTTGAGGACGTTCCTACATCATATCTTTCTTATAGTGAATGTGAAAAACTAAGTAATAATAGAACTTGTCCTATTTTTTCCGGACGTAGTGGCAATAATTTAACAATAAAAAATAAAGATGGTAATTCATATCAATATTTTATTGGACGTGGTAATAATAATAATAATTGGTATAGTTATTATTTTTATGATAATAGTGGTTGGTCAAATGGTGGTTATAGTAGTTATCAATCAAGTTTGAGTTCTAATACACTTAGATTACCTGTTTCAAATTCGACTGGTTTTATTAATGCTTTAAAATATGACCTTATGCCAAAAGACCTCACAGACGAAGAAAAGAAACTGTTTGCATTGCTTGCTAAATACCATAAAAACGGCTGGATTGTATGGGAAAATGGTTTAATAACTAAATTCAGCGATAAGTATTATGATACACTTAAGAAAAATGCTATAGAAGATTATGGCGATATTTTATTTAAAAAAGAATCCATATTAAAATATATTAAGGACGGCGGAAAAGTTCATATTTCAAGTGAAAGATTTGTAAATACCGATACTGTAAGAATAAATTTATCACCTTACGAGGAAAGCCGACTCACTGACCCTAACGGCGGACACTGGGAATTATGGGCTGACAAGGCAGGCGAAAATGAAACAGTAATACATCTTGATAACTCATTCTATGGCAGAAATCCTGTAGCTGACGTGAGACTTGACGGCATTGTAGGAATAGACTTCGGTACAAAAAGCACTGTTGTTACAGTTCAGGACGGTACGGAAACAATAGTACCTATGCGAATCGGTCAGGGTGACTATAAAAAAGATGTATCGGCTTCGGATTATGAAAACCCTACTGTAATGGAGTTCATAAACCTTGAAAGATTCATGGAAAGATATAACTCTTCTGATGCCAGACCGGAAACAGAATGGATTGACCTTACTATTTCCCATACGGCTTCGGAAACGTTAAACGCACCAAAATCGGGCAATGAATATTATGCGTGGTTCAGTGACCTCAAACAATGGGCAAGCGATAAGAACCGTAAAATAATAATCAAGGACAAGCAGGGCAAAGAAACAGAACTTTCACCATTTGTTGATATAAATGATGACGATTTCAACCCCATAGAGTATTATGCGTATCTTCTCGGATTGTTTATAAATAATATGTATAACGGCATTTATGTTAATTATATTTTGTCGTTTCCGGTCACATACGAGAGAAAAATAAGACAGAAAATAGCCGGAAGTTTTTCGGCTGGCTTACTTAAATCATTACCTAAACCGGTTCAGGAAGATAAAAATATAATGAGTCTTTTCAGAGTAATGGAGGGGGCAAGCGAACCCGCTGCATATGCCGTATGTGCTTTACAGGAATACGGCTTCAGACCTGAAGAAAACGAAAAAATATTATATGGTATCTTCGATTTTGGTGGCGGTACTACGGATTTTGACTTCGGAACATGGCAGAGAGCTACTAAAAAACTTCAGAGAAGATACGATTATGTTATAAAACATTTCGGTTCAGGTGGTGACAGGCTTTTAGGTGGCGAAAATTTACTGGAGCTTCTTGCATATAGTGTATTCAAAGCCAATGAGGCAACACTAAGAAGTAAGGAAATCCAGTTCATAAAACCGGCAGACGCTGATAAATATTGCGGTCTGTTCGACGGTAGCGAGGCTTTAATAAGCGATTCACAGCAGGCTAAAATCAATCAGAAACAACTTTGTGAAGAACTCCGTCCGCTATGGTACGGTGAGGAATATTCAAAGGAAAGCGTTAAAATTAATCTTTATAATACTAAAGGTACAGTTGAAACTATTGACCTGAATATAAATATATCGGAACTTAAATCGCTTATCCGCCGACGCATTGATAGCGGTGTTGAAAACTTCTTTGAGGCTATGGACAAGGCTATTACTTCTGAAATCGCTGAGGGTGTGGATAAAATACATATATTCCTTGCCGGTAATTCGAGTAAATCCGCTGTAGTTCTCGAATCGTTTAAAGATTTCCAGAAT
>CAMWUB010000358.1 GCA_947177345.1 uncultured Ruminococcus sp.
ATTTTATACATATCCACATCAAAATCTGCATCATAATGTATTCTTCTTCCGCCGGAACTTTTATTTTTATATACTGGTTTTTTATGTTCCGTGCCTGATGTATCTGAAGAACCGTCGTTATCTGATGTTATTATTTTGTCCATATACGTGTAAGACAGTTTGTTTATACGGTTTAAAGTTGTATTATAGGCTTCTTCAACACGTTCAAGCGGAACGTTAAGTTTATACCACTTAGCTATAATATTCTCCTGTTCCGGTGAAATCCTGTCAACTAAAACAATACGTTTTACTTTATTTATATAGACATTTTTTTCGGATATAAGTTTTTCAACTTCTTTCTGAGCGGTTTCAAGTGTATTTATGTTGTTTTCATACCAGCTATACGCAATTGTTTCCATATACGCAACTGAAGTTCTTCCTATTTCCTTACAGTATTCTATAAGAGTTATTATAACTTCCTTTTTAAGTCCGAGATAATGGTGCATCTTTATTATTGTACTAATCTGTATGTGGTTAAGCGTGCCTAGTGAATTTTCAGCCACTGTAATAAGTTCAGACATTGCAGGGTCATTATTTTTTATTTCAGCTATATCAGATGCTGAAAGATAAAACTTCAGAAACTTCATGCTTGTCTGACCGGACGAATTTTCCGGAATAGTTTTTACTTCTTCCGCCTGCTGTACAGGTTGTGTACTGTTTGCGGTAAGTACTCTTGCACGTCTCCAGAAGTCAATCGCCTTGTTAACCTCCTCCTGACTGACCCCTGTTTCATTTGATATTTCATTTTCGGCGAAGTCCCTGCCTGAACATCTGAGAATATACAACAGAACTTTTATATCCTCACCGGTTGCCATCTGTAGAAGATTATCGACAACCACACACGGAACGTTAAACATATTATCATTATTATTTACTTTCGATTCCAAAAAAATTCCTCCTCTCCGGATTATATTCCACTTATTATTATATCATATTTTTCCGGATTTGTCACCGGTAATAATGCACAATTTTTAGCCCTGATATTTTTCAAGTATGCGTTTTGCCTCAGTATACTTGCGTTTCCAGCGTATAATCTTTTCTGCCGGAACTGCATTCAAATCTGTTATACGGCTCATATCTGAATTATGTGCAATATCCGCCAGTTTAACGGTACGTGCTACCGGATTTGTTTTTATTTTTTCTATATAGTCGATGTATTCCGTACCCTTTTCATGTGTAAGAAGTCTGACAGGTTCTGTAACTTCTGCCGGAAAAACCTGCTCCAGTTCTTCTATTGTGATGTCCGTATCTTCAATGACATCATGGAGCAGGGCAACACAGGTTGTTATTTCGTCGGTCATCTGTTCGGCGACGTGATACGGGTGAAAGATATACGGTACACCGTTTACGTCATACTGTCCGTGATGGGCTTCATATGCGATACGCATAGCTTTATTTGTGAGTTCTGTATAAATCATGATTACGACCTCCGATAAAAAAGGACTATGCATAACAGCATAGTCCTACTATTATGTATCTATTAAGTCTGCGGTTCGAGTGATGATAAATCCAGCTTGAAAGGTGCGTACCTCTTGAATGAAGAAGAGTTCTTTTCAGGTACTATATTTTCAGCGAGTTTTTCCATATAGTCAGTGAAATCATCATTATATCTGAGGAGCTGGAGACTATATATATAATCTTCTGACCAGAAATCATCTTCCGTCATACGTTCACGGAGGTCGCCTCTTATTAATACGTAAAGTGTATTTTCGTCGTATTCGTACAGGGTAGCTTTGTTCATTTCAAGTTTATCAAAGACAAACTGCTTGTATTCCCTGTCAGCCTTTTCATAATCTGATTCTTCTGCGGTAGTCGTGGTTGCGGAATCTGTTTCCGATTCGTCAGCGGTAGTTGTTGTATATCTCTGTACAAGTCTTTCGTTTTCGTATGGGTCTGTGGTAGTAGTAGTCTGTGTTTCGTCAGTATCTGTAGTTGTGGTTGTAGTCGTCGTTGTAGTAGTAGTTTCCTCTTCACCCTCGACGGCGGTAGTCTGTGTGGAGATATATTCATCATAATCTTCCATACATTCGTTCATTTTGTACATCTTGTCCATATCGTCCTTTTCACCGTTGATTTCACGGACGTATTCTTCAGCTTTTCTGCGGAGTGCCTTTTTATCGTCGTCGCTGAGTGGTTCGCCCTCTTCGTCGGTCAGGTCAATAGAAAGATACTTTACTCTTGCGAAGTTTTCGTCAAAATAGTCTTTGAGTTCTTCTTCTGTACAACCCTTTTCACCACCAAAACCGTAATAATGGTCAAATATGTACTTCTGCATATATTCGTATTCGCCATAGTAATTAGTACCGCTACCGGTAGTACTGATTATTCTTTTTATAGATTCCTTGCCGACACCGTTCTTTGAATAGATGTCCGTTCCCTCGGGGTCAAGGCGATTGTCAGCGAATTCATCTATTTCAGCGAGTTCTTCACTGGTAAGCTGTCCGCCTATCTTGTTGAACTCGTTTTCAATAGCGGCGATATTCATACAGTATTCAGTTGCCTTGTCCTGAATCCAGTCTGAAGCCTCTACATCGTCAATATGCGAGTTCTTTACTTCCTTTACGGTAGGGGCAGTACCGTTTTTACTTTCAATAATATCAGCTGCGTCCTGATATGCACGGATAGTATAGAAG
>CAMWUB010000359.1 GCA_947177345.1 uncultured Ruminococcus sp.
AATATATATTATACCAAAAAATTTCAGTTTGTACAACTACTTTACTTCAAAAATTCTGATATTTTCTGCTGATACTTCTGTTTCGTCAAGAATAATCTCTTTTATTGAGGCTGCCTGTGCCTTGTCGAGACCGTCTGTCTTGACAACAACCTTAGCTGTTGAACCGTCAAGATATGCTACACAATCTTCAAAGCCCTGTGCTTTTATAAGCGATTCAATAGTACCCTCTGATTCTATCAGTTTGGAAACTTCTACAGCGTCAAGAGCGTTCATGACCATTTCTTCTTCTGTGATGTCCCCACCACCTATTATTGATTGCAAAGTCTGTACAGCGGTATCACGATTATTCATTTTGTCAAGCCGAGCCTGTGCAAAGTAGTCAGAACCTGAAGCGTTTACTGATTCTGTTTCGGCGTTGACAAACTCCGTCTCACCGTAACTTACAGTATCGTTATCGGCAGTGACCGTTTTTGTATCAGGTTTATCAATTTCAGGTGCGGCGGCATAGTTTATGTATACTGCTATGGCAAGCATGAGGGTTAAACACGTCATTATGATATGTTTTTTTCCTATAATCAATGTTGGCTTTTTCATAAAAAATAACTCCTTTAATGTTTTAATTTAGTTACATATATTTTTCCGGTTGATATTCCGAGTACGGCGGATGTAGCTTTATAAATCTGCTCCTGTACCGCCGGACTGTCATAACCGGAACACGCTACTACAGCACCTGTTATAGCCGGTGGCTGTACCGTCTCGACAAGTGCGGTTTTTTCACTGCCGTTTCCGATAATCACATATTTTTTTTCCTCCTCTGTCGTATTTCCGGACTGATTCCGTTTACCCTCCGTGGCGTATACGTAACGCTGGTCAGTAGCAACCGTGATACATACTTTTACGTCGCCTGCTCCCTCGATATTGCTCAGGAACTCCTCAAGACGTTTTTCTGTATCAATACGGAATGTTTCCGCATTACAGATACCGTCTTCCAAAGAATATCCCTTTTCAGTCTCCTTGCTGTCCGGAACTGTATCGGAAAGCATTATGAATATAAGTCCGGCTATTCCAAGAAACATCATCACGACCAGAAGTTTTTTATCTTTCGGCAAATTCCTGAATTTTTCAGCCACTCCCATTGACTACCTCCGCACTACTGCCGATAATGTTTCTTACAATTCTGACCGCCGACCCGAAATCGTCCGCATTGATTGTGACCTTACTAATAAATATGCTGTTATCATCTGAAATATTAACTTCCGTCAGAATTTCTGTGCAATTTATTCCCGATGCGGTCAGCTGTTCTTTCAGTACGGAAGATATATTTTCAGCGGTCTGACGACATATTTCATCATTATAGACTTCCTTTGAAGTCTCATAATTCTGCTGATTGTAATTAGAAAAATCAGGCATTTCAAAGGCTATCCCCCCTTTAGTGAACGATGCTACAAGAACGGTCACTACAGTGAGATTAAGTAAAAATTTCATCTGCGTTTTAAGTCGTGTACCGGATACCATATTTTCAATCATACATACTCCGGCAGAAATTATACATACTGCCATTACGGCATTTTTCAAATCCTCCATAATAACCTCCTAACTGAGACATTTCATAAGTATTCCGGTACAAAGCACGAAAATTACCGAATAGCATACAAGTACGCTTTGTGCCACTGCAAGTCCGCTGTCGATACCTTTCATGAGTTTTATAAGCGGTTCAGTGGAAAAAAGTTCAGCGACAGCAGTTCCGACCCACATTACAATACGAAAAACAAGTACTTCAATTACTGGCGGTAACATTATTATTATCATTGCAATAACTCCGATTGTGCCTACACTTCCGTGTATGACATCGAAACTACTCTTTACAGTAGCATAAGCATCTGAAACCGCTCCGCCCACTACCGGAACAGCTCCGGATATAAGAAAACGTGCTGTTTTACTCGCTACACCGTCAGCCTTTCCACCGAGTGTACACTTCATTGAAACAAATCCGGTAAAAAGTGTCATAGTGATAGTCATTCCCCATGTAATCAGCTTTTTCAACAGATTTATAATACTATTCAACGATATATCCGGAAAAACGCTCCCCGACACCGCAAGTACTGTACTTATGCTCACTACCGGAATAAGAAAATTTTCCGAAAGTCTTACTATTAACTCCGATGCACCGAGTATCAGAAGATTATATATTCCGGCTGTCGTGATTCCGCCTGCTATTACCGTTACTCCGGCAAAAACCGGCACGAATACAAGTATAAAATCACCACCACGTCCTATAGCTTTAAGTGCCGAGCCGTATACCGTGAAAAGCTGTGGCATTATCACTGTGACCGCCGTTATAACACAAATCATGTTGTAAAGTCCGGCAGATGTTCCCGAAAATATACCAGTTCCGGCATTTTTCATTACCGCTGTGAACAGAATCACTAAAACAAGCGTTTTCAGAACTTTCAGCGGTGCAGAAATCCTCGTTGTAAGCGAATTTTTTAATATATCAAGCAAGTCCGAAAAAGACATATTTTCTATATCGTCATAATTAAATTCTATATCGTAATCCGACATTATTTCATCAATCTGATTTCTTATTTCTGACTCGCTACCAGATTCCGCAAAACTTTCAAGCGGGTTCGCTACTATAATCAATGCGATAAACATTACTAAAACAT
>CAMWUB010000360.1 GCA_947177345.1 uncultured Ruminococcus sp.
GCAAAATACATACTGATTATAACATTTTTTATAACTCCTGTCAATAATTACTGACTTTCGTTACAAAAGTTCTTTTATCGTTATCTCAATACGTGGATTTCTGCTGTAAAATTTACAGCATGACAATTCAGCTATTTGTTTGTCATCTGCATAGGCAATACCATTCAGTGCATCACAGACGATTTTGCAGATATTATCCAAATCAGGCTTTTTCAGTGGTACAATTTTTCCTGACAGCATTTCTTCAGATTTTGCTTTGCCCGTATGTTTCGGAATGCCATAAAAAGCTCTGATATGTACAGAAACAGGTGTATCAGCAGGAAAATACGCTGTCTGATACTGTTCATTTTTGGCAGTCAGACGGTAAAATGTCTGAATAAGATTTTCGTATTCAGCTGTTTTTTCGGGATTATATGTTTTTACATCATTACCCTGTCTTGCAAATTTTGGTCTGCCTTTGTCTACAGGTTCACCATCAATGACAATTTCAACGTGTTGTTCCATAAATTCGTCCTTTCTATATTTTTTGAAGCATAGCAATACATTTGACAATTGCCATCAGTACAAGGTAAAATAACGTTCTGATTTTCTGAATTTATTATTTTTCAGATTGAATACAGATTTTCTGCCCTGTAATACGTAAATCAGCGGTATAGCAAGCACAACAGATAATGCAGTGAAGTTTCTGCTAAGAATCTGCAATACACACCATATCAGGACTGCTGTTGCCTGAATAGTTTTTTTGTGCCTGCTGTATTCAGCTCCGTTCATAATCATCAGCATAGGTATTGAGTAAATGGGCTGTTACTGCTGATATACTTGTAAGAAGTCCTTTCACACAGAAATCAGTAAAGTTCAGAAATTTTCTGTTTGTAGTGATGCACCTGAATACAGTTCCGAAATCCCTGTCACATATCCACATACAGACAAATCCGATAAAAGCCGTCAGACAAGCATTGTGTATTTTTGTGTTCAATGGATTTCCTGTCATCATCATGCTGACCGGCACTTCACTCAGCAGACCAACTCACAGAATTTTCATAAGATGCCTGAATCTGTGTTCTGTATAGTGAAAAGATTTTACTTCCAGAAATATATACAGAGGAACGGAAATATACCCGATACTTTGCAGAATACAGCGGATTGTGCTGTCCATTTGCAGTATATCATGATACATATTTTTGAATGAACCGGCTGTCAGAAACAGCATCGCACACCATTTTAGAATACGGTAATTGTCCGTTGTCAGACCTACAGTATTTTCAGAAATTGTTGATTTTTTTATTTTATTTCGCCTGCCTTTTTATAATATTGTTCTTAAATATTATACCACGTTTTTAAAAATGTGTCAATATTTTTTTATTATTTTTCATTAATTTATAATATAAATACGGATAAAAAATACAGCCCATAAAGGACTGTACTTTTTTCAGAAAAGAAGTTTTCTGAGGTCATAAGAAGCCTTGATATTATTGATTGCTACTTTATTGACGTAACCGTATCGCTTTTTCAGAATTTCAATTGATTTGCCTTCTTCGAGTTCTTTTGCAATAAAAGCCTTATGAAGCGATACAGGCGTTATACCTGACGGCAGACCACATTTTTTGCAGACAATATCAAGTGTATGCTGTAAATTATTGATGATGACAGGTTTGAATTTCTTGTTGACAAAAACATGATTATTGGGATTCTGTTCCATATAATTTTTTACAAAAATATCCATATATTGCTGATTATTGCAGATGTTGAATATTACCTGCTCCGGAATCATATTTTTTGAATCAATCACAGTCAAGCCGTAATGCTCCAGTGTCTGCTGTAAGCAGTTATTTTTTACGGATTCTTCAACGGCTCTTTCGACAATAATGGATTTCAGCCAGTTTATGATTTCGTCATTCAGCAGAAACGGAAATACATTCTTTGTCAGACTGACAGTCACCTGCTTGTTTTCAAAATCGCAGTCCCTGTACCTGATTTTCACTGCTTTTGATGCAAGAAGTCCGGTCGTCAGTGTGAACACGAGAAGCCAGCTTGAACGCTTTGTATTCGTATCGGCGAGACAATATTCAAGAAGATGTTTCTGCTGTTCAGGTGTCGGAAGATATTCTATCGGACATATTTCACTTCCACAGTCCTGCTCCGTACAGACCGGAATTTCATTGAAATCTAATACTTCTATGCCGTCTTTGTCCGCATAGTCAAAAACCGCACGGAGTGTATTATCTACTTTCTGAACGTTATTATACGGAAAATCCCTCTGCATTTTACGGTAGAAATTCTGCATATCTTCAAGCGTTATTGCAGTAATATCAGCGTTCAGATAGTCATAGACCATAACATTAAACAAACTCAGAATTTTCACGATTTCAGGCATTTCAATAATGCCGAATGACTTCTTAGCCCAGTAGTCAACATAGTCTTTCAGCAAAGTGGTCTGTACTTTCGGGACAGCTCGCATCTCCCTGTAGAATGCCATTACTTTTTCTTCAAGTTCTTCCTCGGATTTTGCATATATTTTCTTGTCCTTGCTTCCGGTTTCCTTTTTTGAAAACGAATACATATAGTAAAAACTTCCGTTCAGTTCAATGAGTTTCACCTTGTTTTTATCGAATTTATCTGCCATTTCAAATTCCTTTCCTGACTGAATATTCATATATTTTATT
>CAMWUB010000361.1 GCA_947177345.1 uncultured Ruminococcus sp.
TATTAAAACTTATATGCATACCGTTTCCGTGGTCATTGCGGACTGGTTTCGGCATAAAGCTGGCGTGTACACCGTGCTGACGTGCCACCGATTTCACCGCCGACTTGAAACTAAGAAAATAATCCGCTGACTGTAATGCAGATGCTGAATTGAAGTCAATTTCATGCTGACCGTTTCCGCTTTCGTGGCGTGAAGATACCGGATGTATGCCCATCTGTTCGAGGGTTATACATACGTCACGGCGGATATTTTCGCCTTTATCTTCCGGAGCTGTATCGCAGTAACCGGCGTAATCATGCGGAATCTTGGTGGGATTTCCCTTATCGTCGGTACGGAAAAGACAAAATTCGCTTGACGTTCCGAAACGTGTACACCAGCCTTTAGAAAGAGCGGTTTTCATGGCGGTTTTAAGAAAATAACGTCCGTCGCCCTCAAAGGCTGTGCCGTCGGCGTAACGTATATAACAGAACATTCTTATAACTCGCCCTTGTTGTGGTCTCCATGGCAGTACCGTCATTGTGCGGGGGTCAGGGAAAAGAAACAAATCTTTTCCCTCCGCTATCGAAAAACCGGCTATCTTACTGGCGGTAATCCGTGAACCGTGTGCGAATACCGCTGAAAGTTCCGAAGAAAGTATTGATACATTTTTTAACGTTCCGTTTATATCGCAGAATGTAAGTTTTATAAACTTGACATCATTTTCCTCGATATACCGGAGTATTTCATTTTCAGAATATATCATCTTATCCCCCTTAAAGATTCGTATAACCCATAAGCCACTTGTCAACCTCAGCTGAACAGTCCCTACCCTCACGGATAGCACGCACTATAAGAGACTGTCCTATGTGCATATCACCGGCAGTGAAGACTTTTTCAACGTTGGTGGCGAAACTTCCGGCTTCGGTCTTTACGTTGGTACGCTGGTTGAGTTCCACGCCGAAAGCCTCGGCAACATATCCCTGACAACCTAAGAATCCGGCGGAAATCAGACATAATTCGCATGGAATAACCTGCTCACTGTTTTCTACTTCCTGCATGGAACGTCTGCCTGTTTCCTTATCAATAGCCGATTTCAATTTAATGGTTTTTATTGCCGAAAGTTTATTATTTTCGTCCTTGATAAATTCCTTTACAGTAGTTTCATAGATTCTCGGGTCATGACCGAATACAGCTATTGCCTCTTCCTGACCGTAATCTGTTTTACATACTCTCGGATATTCAGGCCATGGATTATTTTCTGAACGTTCGTCCGGAAGTTTCGGCATCATTTCAAGCTGTACCACCGATTTACAACCGTGTCTGATTGAAGTTCCTAAGCAGTCGTTACCGGTATCACCACCGCCTATTATTACAACGTTCTTATCCTTTGCGGAGATGTATTTTCCGTCGGTAAGTCCGGAATCCAGCAGACTTTTTGTAGTAGCCTTTAAGAAATCCACCGCAAAGTAAATACCGTCGGCATCACGTCCGGGAGCGTTTATATCTCGTGGATTTGAAGCACCACAAGCCAGTACAACAGCATCGGAATTATTCATTATTTCCTCGGCGGAGATATTTTTTCCGACATCTGCATTTGTAACGAACTGTACACCCTCAGCCTTCATGAGTTCAACACGACGTTCTATTACGGTCTTTTCAAGTTTCATGTTAGGTATGCCATACATGAGAAGTCCGCCTATTCTGTCGGAACGTTCAAAGACCGTTACAAAATGACCTCTTTTGTTAAGAGTATCGGCAACGGCAAGCCCTGAAGCTCCCGAACCGATTACGGATATTTTACGTCCGCTCCGTTGCTTAGGTACGCACGGCTTGATAAGTCCTGTTGAAAAACCGTTTTCTATTATAGCGTTTTCGTTCTCACGGACAGAAACAGGGTCTCCGTTAAGACCGCAAGTACAAGCCTTTTCACATAACGCCGGACATACTCTTGACGTAAATTCAGGGAAATTGTTCGTCATGAGAAGTCTTTCAAGTGCCTGCTCTTTCTGGTCGTGGTATAACAGGTCATTCCACTCCGGAATCAGATTATTCAGCGGACACCCTGAAATCATTCCGTTTAACATCTTACCATTCTGACAGAACGGCACACCGCAATCCATACACCGTGATGCCTGTGTACGTCTCTGGACGGCGTTCAGAGGTGTATGAAATTCGTTAAAATTCTTTATCCTTTCGAGAGGGGCGACAGCTGTACTGTCAGCCCTTTCATATTCAAGAAATCCGGTAGATTTTCCCATAATTATGCCTCCTTGGTGATGAGATAGAATGCTTCAATTTCAGCCTGTTCGCTGTTCATTCCCTTTTCTTCAAGCGTTACAACTGCACTCTTTATTTTTGCGTAATCGTGCGGAATAATTTTCTTGAAACTCGGTAAATATCCGCTGAAGTTTTCAAGAATACGTCCGGCTTTTTCAGAACCTGTTGCCTTGAAATGTTCTTCGATTATGTTCTTCAATTCGAGAATATCATATTTTTCCGTAACCGATTCAAGCGATACAAGCGATTTGTTTAAATTCATATATAAATCCCTGTTTTCGTCGAGTACATAAGCTATACCGCCAGACATTCCGGCAGCAAAGTTTTTACCGGTTTTTCCGAGAATTACGACACGTCCGCCGGTCATGTATTCGCAACCGTGGTCGCCGACACCCTCGCAT
>CAMWUB010000362.1 GCA_947177345.1 uncultured Ruminococcus sp.
GGTATATCGTGCTATAAATGCACTTTTCAAGCCTGGTGACGTTTTTGAAATCCGTGGCATCGCAGGAAGTTATAACTTCAGTGGCTATTTTACGAACGCTAATGATGCCATTAATGCACTTCAGAACTTCACTTGCGGGTATCGTAAAGACGAATCAGCACGAACTGCCAATATTTTTTTTACATTAAATCCATGTTCTGAGGCTTGCTACTCCCGAAAACAAAGCAACCGATTTATTGAATCCGTCCAACCAACTACAAAAGATGAGGAAATCGCATATTTAAGACATTTTCTTATCGACTTAGACCCGATACGCACTACAGGAGTAAGCAGTTCCGATGACGAACTGAATACAGCTATTCATAAAGCAGATGATATTATGGCATATTTGTCTGAACTGGGCTTTAAAATGCCAGTTAGAGCAATGAGCGGAAACGGAGTACATCTGTTATACCGCTTCAATGATATACAGAATACAGCTGAAAATGTTGATATATGGAAAAATGCTCTGAATTATCTTGCTGATAAGTTTTCAGATGATAAGATTGACATTGACAGAAAAGTATTCAATCCTGCTCGAATATGCAAGCTGTGGGGAACATTCGCACAAAAAGGCTCTAACACCCCTCAAAGACCACATAGACAGTCATATATACAGAATATCCCTCAGCCTTGGGAATGTAATGACATAAGTCTGTTACGCACCTTAGCCGATAAAGTTTCAAAAGATAATACACCAAATACATCGAATACAACAAAATCTACTGAAAAAGCGGTAAAAACGAAAAAAAGCAAGAAAACATTTGATATTGTTGACTTCATTAATACCCATAATATACCTGTAAGGTCTACGGAACACAAAGCCGATGGAACGTATTACATACTTGAACATTGTGTATTTGACCCTACTCATGCAGGTAAAGACTCGGCTATTATTCAGCGTCCAGACGGTGCTATATGCTATAACTGCTTTCATAATTCATGTGCGGACAAGCATTGGCGTGATGTTAGGCTTATGTTTGAACCTGATGCGTATGATGAAAAGCCTTTCAGGACGAATAAAAGCAAGTCTAATGAGCATATTATTTCAGATAAATGCCCATTTATTGAGATTATCGACGGTTGTGAATGTGTAAACACCGTACTGTTAGCTAATTATGTTCGTCAGCACTTGGATTTTTTCCGTATCAAGCCTGCTAACAGCGATGATTTTCGACGTTTTTTATATGACCATGGTGTATATCGTTATATTTCAGATGAGGAATTCAAGGGATATATCAAACAACCCATTATAGAATACAATGAAATGTTACTGAAAATGTCTGATGTAAGGGAAGTCTTTGAAAACCTCAACTCTGACTTAGATACTTTTCATGTAACAGAGCAGATGATTAATGCTGATGAAAACATTATTAACTTCAAAAATGGTATACTGAAACTCGATACAATGAAGTTAGTTCCACACTCGCCTGAATACTATTCAACCATTCAACTACCTATCGAATACAAACCTGATAACATAGATACACCTGTTTTTGACAAGTTTATTCATGACCTTACAAGTAACAATGCCGACAAAAAGCAGTGTATACTTGAATTTGTGGGAGCTTGTCTTTCCAACGTATACGGTTATCGCTTTAAAAAAGCTCTATTCATGGTCGGTAAGGGAAATACTGGTAAATCTGTATTGCGTAACCTGATTGATAAACTCCTCGGTACACCAAATGTTAGTGGTGGCAATCTGGCAGACCTTGAAGAACGTTTCGGCAAGGCAAACATATACAACAAGAGAGTTTACGGCTCGCCTGACTTAGGCTGTATTTCAGTGGCTCAGCTTGAAACGTTCAAAAATATCACTGGTGGCGACGTAATCCCTGTTGAACGTAAGAGCAAAGACCCTTTTGAATATCAATATAGGGGATTGGTGTGGTTCGGTTGTAATGCTATGCCACGTTTCGGCGGTGACCGTGGTGACTGGGTATATGAACGTATGCTTATAATAAAATGTGACAATGTTATCCCCGAACAACAAAGAGATTCCTTACTTGTTGATAAACTCCTGAAAGAAGCAAGCGGTATTATATACAAGGCTCTTACAGCTCTTAAATCTGCCATAGACAGCGGATACCGCTTTACTATACCGCAAGATTCAACCATTTCTATAGCACAATACAAGGCTGAAAACAGTCCGTATCTGCGTTTCTATCAGGAATGTTGTGTACCTCGTCCGAAAAAAGGCAAGTTCGACAGCGTAACACGTCCTGTTCTCCATAAGTATCTGAAGATGTGGTGTGCTGAAAATACTGGTAAATTAAAGCCGAAAACTCAAGATTTTGTACGTGAACTGGAAAATTCTGGAATTGATATGTCAGTTAGTATATATAATGGTTCACGATACTATACAAGCTTTACATTAAGCTTGGAAATGAAACGATACTATAATCATATTGATGCTACTTGTTGATGCTGATAATGAGACCTCATATTGTATGAGGTCTTTTTTTATATTAATCAGTAATGTGTACTGGTGCAAAATGGTGTATTAGTGCAAATGGTGCAAATTTTTTTCATTTGGTTGTTGACGCTTTTTTTGATAATAATTTGCACCAGTGATTTTTTTGCTATTTATAGCCTTATATTAATGATTTGGTGCAT
>CAMWUB010000363.1 GCA_947177345.1 uncultured Ruminococcus sp.
AATTGACTGTTCATCTTCAGAATTATTATAATCAATTTTATTGATTTTCGGTTTCTGTTTTGAATATTTTGAGGCTTCAATTATAACAGGTGACGGGACTATATCAGTAATCAGTTTCAGATTTTCAGGGTCTTCAGCTTCAGCTATGATAGCTTCCCTGCTCCGTTTTTTCTTCTTGAAAACAGGTGGTGTATACATATATTCTCCGTCCGGAGTTTCTTTCTGATATGTATAGTCTGCTTCTTTATGTTTACGTTTATTTATAGCTTTTTTGCGTTCTTCTGCTTCTCTCGCCCTTGTTGAATCGCTCATCCGGCGTATCCGTGAAACATCATTTTCACCCATTTGTGTATTTAGTACAATACTGTCGTAAAGTGCTGTTGTGGGATTTCCTTCAGAATCCACACCACCATTAAGAACCGTTATTTTTTTACCGGTACGCTTCAGCGGTGGGATTTCTTTCGGTGGTTGTCTTAAAGTATTATCGTCCCATGCGTTTTTCTTATGCGATTCTGGACGTACAGCAGTAGCGGTACTGCTTTTAGGTTCAGGTTTTTTAGCTGAACTTTCGTCGAGAATAGCGTTAATTGATGGCTTATCTGACATTGTATACACTCCTTAACCGGAATATCTTTGACGGAGAACTTCATACATGAAAATTCCACCGGCAACCGAGGCATTCAGAGAGTTTATTTTTCCATACATGGGAAGTTTTACCATGAAATCACATTTTTCACGGATAAGCCGACTTATTCCGAATCCCTCTGAACCTATCACGAGTGCCATACTTCCGGTGAAATCGGTTTTACAGTAGTCACTTCCGGAAGCATCAGTTCCATAAATCCATACGCCATTTTCTTTAAGAGTATCTATACAAGCCGAAAGGTTAGAGACCCTCGCCACCGGAACGTAACTCACTGCACCGGCGGAAGTCTTTGCGACAGTGGCATTTAATGATGCACTCCGTCTTTTCGGAATAATTACACCGTCAGCTCCGGCAGTTTCAGCCGTCCGAATGATAGCCCCTAAATTATGCGGGTCTTCGATTTCGTCGCATATTATTATAAATGGTGCAGTACCTTTTTTCTTCGATACGTCAAGTATTTCCTCGACTGTGACGTATTCAGCACAAGAGCCTACCGCAACAACTCCCTGATGTGATGCACCGTCAGCAAGTTGTGTAAGTTTCTTTTCCTGTGCGTCCTTGACAACTATGCCCTTTTCCTTAGCAAGTCGGCGGATTAGTCCTAAACTTCCGCCGTTTCCGCTTATATAGATTGTATCAAGCGGTTTATCGGATTTAAGAGCCTCAATAACCGGATTTCTTCCGATAATGTTTTCATTTTCATTTAAATTTCTGTTCATATCTTTCATGAGAATAACGTTCTCAGCTCCTTTTTCTTTTGTCTATATTATAACATTCCGGCGGAAAAATTACAAGACCTTTCCGGATTTTATTTACTGGTAAATGTCGATTACTGAAATTTCCGGACGGTTAAAAATTCTCGGAATAAAAATCATTCTAAGAGGTCTTGCAAGTCCACGGCTTATTATATGCGTACAGTCGCCGTATTCGTATTGTCCGTTGGTGTAATCCGGAAAAATTCCCTGATTTGGTGCAAAAAGTCCCTGCTCCAGTATGTACGGAATCCGCCATTGTCCACCGTGTGCGTGTCCGGAAAGAATTAAATCAAATTTTTCCGTAAACTGTGGGAACTGTTCTGGCTGGTGCAACAACAGTATATTATAATTGTCTTCGTCGGGATTTATTGACATCATTTTTCCGTATGCGTCAACTACACCATAAATACTTACTTTCTGATTATTTATCATAAAATCCGTGTTATTGCCGTATTCGAGTACCGGAATACCAATATTTTTGACATCTTCATAAAATTCATTCAAATCATCACGATATGTCTCGTGATTTCCGGCGGAGTACGCACACGAATATTTTTCAGAAACATCTTTCATTAATGTAAGTGCATTTTCAGTACCGTTCACATGGTCTATGACATCACCGCCGAAAAGTACTAAATCAGGTTTATTTTTATCAATTTCCTTTATTATTCCGGACTGGTCTTTACCTCCGTATGTACAGTTATGTAAATCGGAAATAAAAACTATCCGGAGACCGTTTTTTTCTGATTTTACGCTGTAAAACTCCGTCTGCATAGTGAACCCCCATACATACAGAAATACAATTATCAGAAATACGACAGTCAGCCGGATAAGTTTTTTCATATCAGTTACCTCTTTCAGCGATTATATTAATCATTTCGCCGACATTTTTCATACCGGAAACTTCACGCATTTTGAATCTCATTCCGAACTCGTCCTCAACAGCACCGATTAAGTTTATATGTTCGATACTGTCCCAGTCGTCAATGTCGTTTGCAGTAGTCTTTTCAGTGATTACTATTGAATCATCGTCGAAAATATCCCTGAAAACTTCCGTAAGTCTTCTGACAATTTCATTTTTATTCATAGCTGAACTCCTTTTCATTTATTTTTATCACGTGATTTTTATTCACGTATGCTGTTATATCAAGACACCATACGGAATCGCCGTTATCGCTCCGGCTGACGTTTTCAAAGCCGAATGTTGCGAATAATTCCGAAACCATATTATTTTTAGGTGTTCTGTAATAA
>CAMWUB010000364.1 GCA_947177345.1 uncultured Ruminococcus sp.
CTCTCAGTATATGCATAACACAAAAAAAACAGACTTTTTAATAATAAATTATCAAAAATCATCTTGAAATCTTCAGTCACATATGCTATAATTAATATGGATAAATAATGTCAGTAAGTTTCCATAAAATTAGGGAAAACTTTAAAGGAGGTTCATGACAGAAATGAAAAAAAATAAACTGATTAAATTTATCGCTCTCGGAGCGTTGACAGTATCGTTTATTTTTGCGGGTGGTTGCGGTGAAGACAAAGAAGACCATCACATAGCAGTAATATGTAAAAGCAGTGACGAGTACTGGAAATCTGCTAAAAAAGGTGCAGAAGATGCCGGTGAGGAAATGGGCATAAAAATAACATATAATGCTTCTGAAAAAGAAGACGTTTCCGCACAGGTGAAGTACGTTAACAACGCCATAGCAGATAAAGCAGACGTAATTGTGATAGCACCGGTTCAGGACAGCGACGAATTAGCAGACGCACTCAAAAAGGCACAGAGTAACAATATACATATAATCATAATAGATTCTGATATGCGTGAGGAAGTCCGTGAATCCTGTATAAGTACCAACAATACTTACGGCGGTGCTATTTCCGCACGGAAATTAGCTGAATTTATCGGCAATAAAGGCGATATAGGTATAATAACACACGCTCCTACATCTGCAACCGCCATTGAACGCAAAAACGGTTTTATAAAACAGATTGACGAATATAATTCAGAAAGTGATGTGCCTGTATTGAATATTGTCGCTACTGAAAACGGTGACGGCGATATTCAGCAATCTAAAGAGGCTACAATAAAATTAATAAATGAAAATCCTGATTTAAAAGCAATTTTCGCTACAAATCAGGGCGGAACTATCGGAGCTTGTCTTGCTATAGATGAACTCGATAAAGCCGATTCGGTACAGATTGTAGGTTTCGATTCTTTCAGCAAAGGCGACGGTTACGAAAGTGCAAAGGATTATACTGAATCTGGTGTACTCGACGGCTTTATAGTACAGAATCCCTATAATATGGGTTATCTCGGTGTAAGATACGCTAAGGATATTATGGACGGTCAGACTATTGCCACTGCTATAGATACAGGGGCTACCCTCGTTACTGCGGAAAATATTCACGACAGCGATGTGAAACTTATAATGAATCCTATGCTGAACTGACGGAGGTAATTTAAAATGGCTAAAAATAACAATACTGGTAACAATGTATATAACGGTTCAAAAACTCAGAAAAATTTTACTGTTGCGTATATCGTAATTCTTGTAATCATGATTATAAATATCGTTGACAGTTCAATTATTTTCCTTAACGGAAGACGTGTATATGACAGGAATATGAATTCACTTCAGAATATGTCTACTATAAGCGAAGAACTTCTTAACGTAAACCGTGAAGTTCTGATTATTATTTCCGGAATCGGTAATCCTATGTCAAGCGTAAATAATATTCATAATTCCTATGATGTTATCCGTAAGGAAATGAAAGAATATGAAGAACTTCAGCATTCTGAACTCGAAACAAGACGTTATAATCACGCAAAAATGCTTGTTGAATCATATGATAATAAATTACTTAATCTTGAACATACTTTTGCAAGTCTCGACGAACAGCAGATGAAAGACATCTATTTACAGGAAATACACCCTACACAGACCGCCGCCGTTGAAATGATTATGGCTACTCTCGAAATCGGTAAGAATGATGCTAAAGAACTTATGTCACAAAATTCATTGTTTTTCGGTATAGGATTTATATTCCTGTTTGTAGTACTTATAGTCGCTGAATTAATTGTACATTCGCTTGCAAAGGCTACTAAACGCAGAATGTTACAGATTGAATTTCAGGAAAGACAGATTGCCGCAGCAGGCAGAAAACTTGAAAATTCAACTCAGAAGATGTACGATATTGCACTTACTAACATTCTGACCGGCATGAAAAACCGTTATGCACTCGAAAACGACATTGCGGAACGTCTTGAAACTGACCAGTTCAACATAGGTGTATTCGATATTGATAACTTCCGTATAATAAACGATACATACGGTTACGAATTTGGTGACGAATATCTTTCAGCTATCGGCGAGAGACTTACGGAAGAGTTCGGAAATGTCGCAACAATATATAATATAACAAGTAATGAGTTCTGTTTTATATTCAATGACGATATTCCGGATAGTCAGGCACAACGCATATCCAATAAGATACTTGCTTCAATATCAAGTCCGGTGACTATCGAAGGTATAATGGTACAGTGTAGTGCTTCCGGAAGTATGTATCACTATCTGCCGAATGACTGCCTGAATGTAAGTTCCCTGCTCCTTAAAATGGATAACGTAATGCATAACGCCAAACGTAACGGAGGTAATCTAATATATACTGTAAACAGTCTGTAAAAATTTAACACACGGAATACAAAAAAACTCTCCCCTGAAAAAGAGGAGAGTTTTTTATTATAAAGAAAGATATTTATTATCTATGCCGTTTTCCGCAAGCAATCCGGTTATTTCCTCAAATACTTGTATAATAATATCCGCTGTTTTGTTTTCTACTGAATTGTCATTTTTAAAATCTGCAAAGTTAAAGGCAACAATAGTATTTGATTTTTCGCCGTTATTAAAAATAAACGTATTATTTACTCCGTCAAGAGT
>CAMWUB010000365.1 GCA_947177345.1 uncultured Ruminococcus sp.
GGGATATTCTCTACAGTCGCTGTGAACTCGAAGGTTCAGCGTTCATGATCGGTGCTGACGGAAAAGTATTAAGTGACGAATGGTTTATATTTTATGGTCAGAATGTCAGTCCTGATAAAAGCGTGAAGTATTTTTCCGGCGGAAATCCAGACGACGCTTTAATTGATATTGATTTCCGAAAAATAAATCCGGCAGTTGAAAAAATAGTCTTTTCCGTAACTATCTATGAGGCAATAAAAAAAGGTCTCAATTTCGGTATGACGGAAAATATTTATTCTCGGATAATCGACGGTCATAATAATGAAGTGTTCCGGTTTCAGCTTGATGAGTGTTATAATAACGTCACCGCTATGGTACTCGGTGAACTCTATCGTTATAAGGGGAGCTGGAAATTCAATGCGGTAGGTTCAGGTGTGGCAAGGGATTTAGCCGGATTCTGTTCAATGTATGGCGTAAGACTTATATGAAAGGATTTATTTTTTTATGATAAAATTTGAAACTCTTAATGAATTAAGTTTAATGGTTACGTGCGAAAACGGAGCAGGCGAATATATATTCACAAAAGCCGGTGCATTTATCGGCGGTGAATGCTTCGGAGCGAAAAATTTTAAGTTTACAAAGGTAATGTTAGGTCCTCAGGAAAATATAGGACGTGCTATACTCGGACAGATTGCAAGGCGTGTAACCGGTGAAAATCTGCCACTTATGAAAGTAGAGTTCAGTGGCGACAGCATAACTTATTATGCCAATGAACAGCAACACGTTGTTGTATATCATCTTGCAGAGGGCGAAACTATTTCCGTAGAAAGCGAAAATATATTGGCATTCACACGTAGTTGCGATTATAGCGTGAGATTCCTTGGACAAGGTACTATTTCACAGAAAGGTCTTGCAACGTCCACGCTTACCGGCAGGGGTTCAGATGCCTATGTTGCCGTACTCGTTGACGGCAATCCGCTTGTACTCAGTAATGTACATAATGGTTCAACAATAGAAGCCGACCCCGATGCCGTTGTATGCTGGATTGGTGCTGACCCCTCTATAACTCTTGATGTTTCATGGCGTAACTTTATCGGACAAAGTTCAGGAGAATCATATATATTTGAATGGCATTCAGGAGCTTCAGCAACGGTTATAATACAGCCGACCGAAAGAACTTCCGGACTTGATATTTCAATGGACGGCAGACGTTCCGGAAGCAGACCGTCACAACAGAGGAGACTTTATTAAAAAATAAAAATAAACCGTTTGAGTGAGAGAAAAAAACTTTTTCCACGTCATATATATAGTGGTAAGCGTTTTTTTCAGGAGAGGGGGTTTTTATGGATAACGGCGAAATCAATTACCGACGCTTTCTTGACGGCGACGATGAGGGAATGGTTGAGCTTATCCGGATTTATAAAGACGGTCTTATGCTTTATCTTAACGGCATAACCGGAAATATATTTCTTGCAGAAGAAATCATGGAAGATACATTTTTCAGACTGGTAACAAAAAAACCTAAATTTTCAGGCAGAAGTTCTTTCAAGACGTGGCTTTACGCCATTGGCAGAAATACCGCTATTGATAGTCTGCGTAAAAGGTCACGTTTTTCAGAAAAATCCATAGATGAATATAATGACCTCGCCGGTGAAGAATCCATAGAACAGGAGTATCTTATACAGGAACAGAAAATATTGCTTCATAAGGCTTTAAGAAAACTCAATCCGGATTACAGGCAGGTTCTTTATCTTGTTTTCTTTGAAAATTTCAGCAACTCCGAAACGGCAAAGATAATGCACAAATCAAAAAGACAAGTGGAAAATCTTCTTTACAGAGCAAAGCAGTCACTTAAATCAGAGCTTGAAAAGGAGGGTTTTAAATATGAAGTCATATAAAGAAATTGCAGACAGTGTTTTTGAACGCCGTGACAGGTATCTTGCAGAAAAAAAACGTAAACGCAATATGATGTTCCGCAGGGTAGCTGTGGGATTGAGTTTCTGTATATTTGTTCTTGCCGGTGTGGGATTATGGAAAAATGAAAAAATCCGTGAGGCATTCAGAACATATATGGAAAAACCTGAAATAATCGACAGTACCGGCATAACTACTGAAATTCCTGTAACTTCGGCACAGAATACTACATTACCGGTAACAACAATTCTGACTGATTATAAAACTACTTCTGTCACTGAAATTATACCGACGGATATTAAGACTGAATCTTCAATAACAGAATCTGAAACTACTACAGCGATTACTACAGAAACGTTAACGGAATCTGTAACTGAAGCGGTAACAACAAGTATATCTGAAATATATAACAATTCTGATTACACTGAAACATTTATATATACTCAGGCAGAAACAACAAATCAGCCCGTTATTACGACTACCACAGTCAATAATACTACCGTTACGGTAAGGACTTCAGTTACACCAGCCGGAACGGTTACCACATCAGCAGGTAGCGGAATTACAGTTACCGACATTGAAACTCATACTGTTACTACTTTTTCTTCTGTCAATATTACGACAACTACTACAACAATGCCGGATGTTTCGGTTACAACAGATACTGTAAGCCGTCCGGTATGGACTACCACCACTACGAGTAATATTTTATGGACTACTCAGACTACTGATTTTCCTTTCTGGACTACTAC
>CAMWUB010000366.1 GCA_947177345.1 uncultured Ruminococcus sp.
ACTAATAAGTGGCAACCGCTCCGGAATGGCACGACACCGCTTGAAATGATTCTCGGTTCTGACGGGTTCACAGCCAACTTCGGAGGCGATTTGTACCGAAATAACTTCTATTTTTCGCTAAACGAACACATGGAAAATCATCGTGAAAACTCCTTTGATATCCGGATGGGGCTGAATCTTAAAAAAATTACTCAAAAGACCGATACCGCTGAACTCTGCACGCATTTCACGATTTTTGACCAGTTCGGGTCGGGTCTGAGCGTTTTCTGGGAGGTTCACGACGGAATACCGCATCATATCGTGCGTTCCCAGACCGTGAATTTCGGCGAAAATTACACCGAAACTGATTTCAATCTTCTCGGACACGAAGCCAAAAAATATTTTGGTCAGCATATGCAACCGAAAATTTCCTACGAGGTGAGCCTCGAAGATTTGCGGAATAATCCCGATTTTTCGGAGTTTTCTAACAATCCACGCTACAATGTAGGAGACAGGGGTCGTATATTCGACGAGGCGTTGAATATCTCAATAGATGCACATATCACGCATACCGTAAAAGACGGTATATCGGGAAAAACTCTTGAAATCGGCTTCAGCAGTACCGGAGGCTTCGGGAATATGGGTATCGAACACGGAAATTAATTAAATTTTATTATTTATACAATCTGTATAATTGAAAGAAGGTCATTTATGAAAAGTTTCATTCCGTGGATTGGTGGAAAAAATCTCCTTGCAAAAAAAATAATTCCGATGTTTCCGGACAGTTTTCAGCGATATATCGAAGTTTTCGGCGGTGGAGCATCTATTCTTTTTCACCGTGAACGTCATGCGAAAACTGAGGTCTATAACGATTTGAATGACGGTCTGGTGAACCTCTTCCGATGTGCAAAATTTCACCGTACAGAGCTTCAAAAGGAGATTTCAGGCTACTTCAATTCCAGAACGCTTTTCAATGAAATCCGTCAAAAAATGGAACTTTCCGGCTTGACAGATATTCAACGTGCCGGTATGTTTTTTGTCGTCGCTCGCCTGAGTTTCGGGGCAAATATGCGGACTTTCGGCGGTCAGCCTCGGAATCTCTCGGCGGATTGCCTCGAACTCGTTGAAAAACGTCTTGAAAACGTCGTGATTGAAAATCTCGATTTTGCCGAACTCATCAGAAAATACGACTCGGCGGAATCGCTTTTCTACTGCGACCCACCCTATAACAGCACCGAAAGGTACTATAATAAGCGGTTCACGAGTGCCGACCATGAACGCCTCAGGGCTATTTTAAGCCAAATTCAAGGACGTTTTATACTATCGTACAACGATTGCGACGAGGTCAGGGAACTCTATAGGGACTTCAAAATTGTACCTGTCCAGCGTCAGAATAATCTTTCGGAGGGGTTCTATAAAGAATTAATAATCAAAAACTTCTAAATCCTTGTGTAGCGTACACATATTTTTTGTTAATTTTTGCCATAAGTTTGGTGGTATGTGTGTATTGACTTTTTCCGGAAAATATAGTATAGTGTGTGTACGGACAAGTTAAATAACGTCGTAATTAAACAAATAACGACACTATTATATTTATAATGATTCTATCTTCATTTAAAATATGATTTCAGAAAAATTATATCAGTAAATTTAATATATTCTACTATATATTAATTTATAGCTATACAATAAAACGCTGATTTTCTGATGTGTCGTATGCTGAAAATTCGTCATTTTATACAAAAAGTCCGTTCTATATCTTTCATGAAAGTGTCAACGCACAAACTATTTTTATACACATTGTATATTTATTTCCCACCTGATTCTCCTTTTTTCTTGTCCGTAAAATAATTAACAAAAGGAGTTGTAATTTATGAACAAATTACACGTACTCATCAAGAGTACTTCTGTAAAAGGTGCTGAAATTGCTAAAGAACTTTCTGCTTTCAACATCAATGCAGTAACACGCCCCGATTTTTCGGGAAGAATCCCCTCTGAAGTCAATGCCGTAGTCGTTGACGAAACCAACGGTGAAGCCACCAATGTTTACAGCATCGGTGTCGGCACGAATCCAGAAATCTTCGTTATCAGGAGCGGTCAAAATCCCCTGATTTTCGCCGAAAATGGCGTTTTATACCTCTCCGCTGACCTCGGTGCTGAAAGCATCAGCAATCTTATCCGCCACTGTATCGGCGGTAATCTCCAGCTGAAAAAACTGGTCACTACATTTCTGATGAAAACCGGTATTCCTACTAATAAGGTAGGTTATCAATCCCTCGTTGAAGCCATAGTCATGGCTATCGAAAATCCTGACTGCTACGGCAATTTCGGAGAGGTCATTTATCCCGAAATTGCCCGAAAAACCGGCAAAAGTACAACGAGCGTCGAGAGGGGTATAAGATTACTTCTCAAGTCTACATATAATAACCGCCCTGATAACTTTTTCAGCAATTTATTTGGTTATCCAATAAATGACAAGCCGACTAATACGGAGTTTATCATCTTTTGTGCCGAAAAAATACGCACTAAATGGTTGTAAAAAAATTTAATTTTTCCGCCCTGCCAGCCGGTAGGGCGGTTTTTCGTCCTATACTATTATAATAGTATATTTTAAAAATTTCCGAAAAAATTTTCCGAAAACCCTTGACAAATCGAGAATTATAT
>CAMWUB010000367.1 GCA_947177345.1 uncultured Ruminococcus sp.
ACTTAGCAGTGACTGGCTTATATTTCAGTCATTTATGGGAAATATCGGAGCATTCACATATATAGCGGAAAAAAGAACCGCATTTCTTGACCCTGTCGCCCGTGAAATGCTTTCATGCCGGAACACTAAACTGAATGAATTTGAATTTTTTAATTTACTCGAAAAAATTTCCGGAAGTCCTGTTGAAGCCAATAAACATATATATAAGTTCACGTCCGGAAAATGTACCAGATATATAAAAATGAATATCTATGAAAACAATTCCGAATGGCTCGGGTTTGTACAGGATTTCACACGGATTTTTGAGATAACAAATCAGAAAGATAATATTACTTCCGACCCTGTCACGCACCTGCCTGTATATGAAGTGTTTTCCGAAAAAATAAGAAAGTATCTCAATAAGGAAAAGTGTTATTTTTCAGCGGTATACATAAACGGAACAGAAAAATTAAACTCATTTCTTACAGTTGAAAATACAAGAAGTTGTATCGCATCGGTTGCAGATGTAATAAGAAGTTTTGAAAATGAAAGAATAATAACAGGAAGGCGTTCAGATTACGGAATATATATTTTTTTCCGGAACTGTACAAAAACTGAAGTATGTAACATTCTCGAAAATATAAACAACGCTGTAAGAAATTGTACTCCTACCGACGACTTCGGCGAAATAATAGATATATCAAGTAAAAGTACCCTGAGTATCTCGGCAGGGTGTGCAGAATATCCGGACGAGGCAACAGATTTGGAGACACTTATAAATTACTCCGAATTTGCACTGTACGAAATAAGAAACGACCGTAAAAGTATTATAAACTGGTTTTCAGGAAAAAACTATACACGTGAAGAGGATTCGTATAAAGAAACACAGGCATTTATGGAGATAATCCGGCATAATCTTGTGACATATCATTTTCAGCCGATAGTTGATACACATACAGGAAATATTATCGGATATGAAACACTTATGCGTACTACCGGTGAAAAACGTATGTCACCTAAACAGATAATGAAGATAGCCGACGAACAGAACGCCTTGTATACCATCGAGAAGATGACATTTTTCAATAATATGCGAATTATAAGCGAAAACAGAAACGTTTTCCGGAAACGTCGGCTATTTATAAACAGTATAGTGTCAGATGTCCTTAATGATGACGATTTCAATCAGTTGTACCTTGATTACGGTGAATTTCTCAGTAAGATAGTAATAGAAGTTTCACAGGAAAATTCAGACAGTCAGAAAGGAATAAGTACAATAAAAAAGCGAGGTGAATTTACAGATTCCAAACTTGCTATAGGCGATTACTGGACAGGCTATTCAAACAGTGCAAATTTACTGAAATATTCGCCGGATTACATAAAAATAGACCGTTCCCTGATAAGCGATATACAGAATGATTTGAAAAAACAACAGCTTGTCACACAGGTAACAGATTTCTGTCATGATAATAAACTGAAGTCTATAGCGGAGTGTATCGAGACCGCACAGGAATTAAAAACGGTCATAAGGCTGGGTGTTGATTACGTACAGGGGTATTATATTTCAAAACCCCGACCGGTTTTTCTGAAAGAAATTTCCTCGACTATAAAAGACGAAATAATAAAAACCAATCTTGAAACACGTCCGGACGGTCAGAAGAAAATATATAATGCTCAGAACGATACAGAAATAAATATCTTGGAACTGGCACTTGAAAAATATACGGATATTCACGTATATCAGAGCAGGCTTGTAATAGTCGGAGACCCTGAAAAACAAGTGAAAATGAATATTTCCGTAATGGATAATCATAGCTGTGAAATAATTCTTAAAAACGTAAATATCACAAGCGGAAACAGCAGACCGGTAATATCTGTCGGTGAATATGCACGTCTTGTACTCAACGTAACAAATAATAACCGGCTGGGCTATTCCGGAATATACGTCCCTATGGGTTCGCAGTTTGAACTTACCGGAAACGGAAGTCTTTTTATAGACTGTCAGTCACCGGAGGGAATAGGTATCGGCAACGATTACGACCACAATTACGGCGATATAACAATAAATATGACCGGTAATCTTGAAATAGTATCTAACAGTATAGAAACGTTATGTATAGGCGGAGGATTCAACGACGACGATTCTGAAATAAATCTTATTTCAGGAAAAATAAAAATAAGTATGCATACACATAACGGTCTCGCCGTCGGAAGTTTCAACGGCGATTCAATAATAAATATATCAGAAAACTGTTCACTTGATATAAACTGTTCCGGAATACGTATAGCCGGAATAGGTAGTTTCAGAGGAATAGCCTCTGTAACGTCATCGGCGGATATTGATATTTTCTGTACAGGTGCGCAGGCTGTCGGAATGGGTGCAATTGAGGACAGCGACGGAAGTATTATAATAAACAGCGGAAAAATTTCCATGAAAATGCGTTCCGCAAACAATTCATGTATAGGAGCAGTTTCCGGAACTATCAACACAAAGATTACAAATGCAGAAATAAATATAAATTCCGAAGGTGACGAAGTAACCGGTATAGGAACAGTTTCCGGAGCAGGAAAAGTAATAATTTCCGATTCCGATATAAAAATTAAGATTTTAGCCGGAAATCCGGCTGATATAAGCTCCGGTGACGAAGTGAATATAATAAACT
>CAMWUB010000368.1 GCA_947177345.1 uncultured Ruminococcus sp.
AATTAATATGATAAATCAGGTCTTTCGGACATTTCAGTATATATTGGTTTCTGACCTCTGGAGAATATCCAGCAATGATTTACAGGCATATATAGTATTTTTTCGAGTGGCTTATTACAACGATAACTTACTGCTCTGGCAGTGTAAACATCGTTACTGCCCATATATATATAAGTATCGCAGTTTGAGATAATAGTTGTATCCGTTCCTCTTTCGTTTGTCATAAGCTGGGATTCTGATTGCAGAATTATTGAAACTGATATGTTTCTTGAACGGATTGTTGAAATAATCTCGTCAAGATTATAGATATTTGTTGTAGCACCGTAGTCATCAAGAAAGAATCTCACCGGAATGGGCAGACGACCGTTTTCATAAGTATCTGCACACTTGATAAAAGCATTTATTGCCTGTGCAAAGAACATATTTACTAATCCGTCCATTGACCTGTCACAATCGCTTTGTATCACAAAAAGAGCTGTTTTTTTATGTGCAATATCACTGAAGTTGAAATCGTTACCTGACATCATTTTTTCGATTTCTTCAGTATTATAGTTTGCAAACTTAGAAACAAGAGTTGTGAGGATTGTATCATATGTCTTTTCAGGTGCCTGATTTACGCTTTTAAACTGTTTGTACGCCCAGCTGTCCGGATTTTTTAAATGAAGTTTCCGGAAACGTTCAGCAAGTTCTGAACTGTTATGATTTGAAGTTTTTCGTTCACCCTCACGGACAAGCTGAAGTATACTGCTGAAATTATACGGTTTGTAATTTGTTTCGTACATATAACCGATAATTGCACATATTAAAAGTGAAGCTGTTCTGTCCCAAAACGGGTCACTGCGATGGTTTTTTTCCTCTTTATCATAAACAACAGAATTTGCCATTTTCATAATATCCTGTGTGGATTTTACTTCCGTCAGCGGATTCCAATGTGATGAGTTTTCAGGGTGCTGAAAATCAATTTTAAGTACCTGATAACCTTTGTTTTTAAGATATTCCGAGTATTTTTTATAAAGCGTACCTTTCGGGTCAGAAACTACATAATTTCCTTTAGCCGTTATAAGATTCGGTTCTACAAAACTTGTACTCTTACCGCAACCGCTCGCACCGACTACCAGTACATTATTATTCAGTCTTGTTATGCGGTCATCAAGAGAACGTTTAACATCTTTTGCGAAAATAAATTCACCGTTCCGGAAATCTTCTTCTATTTCCTGTATATTTTCTTCTGTTTCGTCGATTTCTTCAGGTTTGCAAATTTCTTCCGGTTCGTCGTAATAGTCATCGAATACCTCCGGAAATTCACACTCCCCATAGAGTGCGGAATATAATAAATCTTCGTAAGATTCATTAGTTTCCGTCATATTTTTTGTTTCGTTATTGTTGTTGATACTCATAATATAAAATCCTCCTCAGTATATATTTTTGATTTCGTCGCATATTCCGAATGAAATAGCTTCATCAGCGTTCATAAAATTATCGTAAGACGTTGCATTATTTATTTCTTCGATACTTCTTCCGGTAGCTTCAGCAAGAATATTATTTATAACTGATTTTATTTCAAGTATGGACTGTGCTTTTTTTTCTATGGTAGTCGCTGAACCACCGAAACCATTTGTAATAAGTGGTTCGTGAATCATGACTTTTGAATGTGGAAGAATAAATCTTCTGCCTTTCTGACCTCCGGCGAGCAGTACTCCTGCCATGCTTCCAGCCATACCGGTACAGATGATATTCAGCGTATACGGGTATGCCTGTATAGCGTCATACATTACAAGACCGGCATTTACTTCACCGCCGTTGCAGTTGATGTATAATGTAACTTCCTTTTCTTCTTGTGCCATGTACTTCATAATTGAAACGAAGTCCATAGCGATTTCTGTGGTAATGGATTCTGTAAGGAAAATTTCGCCCTGTGATGCAAGAACTGCATTAAGATTGTGTTCTATGCCACCTGCTGAACTTTCCACATAGATGGTTTTTGAAATGCTCATAAAATAGCTCCTTTTCTGTGAAATATTGTTTGGTGTTTCTGTTGTGATTTCAGTATATCAGAAAAATCTGAAAAAGTAAATGGTGAGATTTACCCATTTTTATTTTTGAATAAATATGAATAAAAAAATACCATTGCATATTTTTGCAATGGTATTTCTTTTTTATAAATCCTTGTCGAATTTGTAATATAAAATATTTTCTTCTATTTCCATTTCTTTTTCAAGGAGTTTTTCAATAATATCATAATCATCGTCATTTGTAGGAAATTCATGACCTCTCGACCATATAAAGTAACAAAAATCTTTAAGAGAAAGTCCAAGGTCTTTAGCTATTGTTATTACATTATCTTTGTAACGCAGATGTTTTAAAGCGGGCTTATAATACTTACCATTTTTCTTAGTCAGGTTCTTATATTTTGAAAAATTACTTGCTTCAATATTCATCAGATTAGCAACTTCATAATCTAACATATTCATACGTTCTACTGTTTTCTGGAATATATTTTTATATGTTTCATCGTCAAAATGTATATACATATCTTTGTTTATTTCAGAATCTTTCATTTTTTCGTAATATTCCAGCTTTTCTTTCTGATACTGAACATTTATTTTAAAAATAATCTTATTTTTGTAGTCACTGCAAATA
>CAMWUB010000369.1 GCA_947177345.1 uncultured Ruminococcus sp.
TCGACGGTGTACCGGTATTCTCTTAACAGTTAGTCGGATGCTGTGCAATGACTGCACTTCTTAAAGCCGCTTTAAAACCTAATCTTGTTCAGACACTTGAAAATAATCCGGCATTCATACACGGCGGACCTTTTGCGAATATCGCACACGGTTGCAACTCGTTAAGAGCCACTAAACTCGCCCTCAAACTCGGCGACTACTGCATTACAGAAGCCGGTTTTGGTTCAGATTTAGGTGCGGAAAAATTCTTTGATATAAAATGCAGATACGGTAATTTGAAGCCGTCATGTGTGGTACTCGTTGCGACTATAAGAGCCTTGAAATATAACGGCGGTGTCTCAATTGCTGAACTGTCAGCGGAAAACATTCCGGCACTTGAAAAAGGTATCGTAAATCTGAAGACCCATATCGAAAATATGCAGAAATATAACGTACCTGTTGTTGTAGCCGTGAACAGATTCGGAACTGATACAGACAATGAAGTTAAATTCATAGAGGATTTCTGTGCTGAAATGGGTGTTTCGGTCTCTATGTGCGAAGTGTTCGCAAAAGGCGGTGCAGGTGGCATTGACCTTGCAGAAAAAGTATGTACTGTAATTGATTCCGAAACAGAAAATAATTTCACACCTATTTATGACGAAAAACTTTCCGTAAAGGAAAAAACGGAAATTGTCGCTCGTGAGATATACCGTGCAGACGGCGTTATATATACCGCACAGGCTGAAAAGGCTATAAAAGAAATCGAGAGCATAGGTTTCGGACAGTTGCCAGTATGCATAGCAAAAACACAGTATTCACTTTCGGATAATCCGGCATTACTCGGCAAACCTGAAAACTTTAAAATAACAGTCCGTGATGCTAAACTTTCTTCCGGAGCTGGTTTCATAGTAATCTATACAGGGGATATTCTCACAATGCCAGGATTACCTAAAAAACCGTCGGCATTTAACATAGACTGCGACGAAAACGGCAATATAACGGGGCTTTTCTGATATGAGAGTTATAACACACACTCCGGAAGAAACTATTGAAATCGCTGAAAAAATAGGTAAAAAATTACAGTCAGGCGATATGATTATATATAAAGGCGGTCTCGGAGCAGGTAAGACTACTTTCACAAGAGGACTTGCAACCGGTCTCGGACTTGGTGATTGTGTATCTTCACCGACTTTTGCACTTGTCAACGAATATCACGGCGAAAATATAACGCTTTATCACTTCGATATGTACCGCATACAGACGGAAGACGGTCTTGAATCCACGGGTTTTTTTGATTATCCGTTTGAAGATAATATCGCTGTCATTGAGTGGTCTGAAAACATTATTGATTTTCTTCCGGAAAATACCATAAATATAACGATAACCGTCATAAACCAAACCGACAGGGAAATTATTATCGAAGGTGGTGAAAGATTTTGCTGATACTCGGAATTGATACATCTGGAAAAACTGCCTCTTCTGCCCTGTTCGATACCGAAACGGAAACTTTTCTTTCTGAAATCACACTGTATACGCAGAAAACACATTCACAGGTGATAATGCCCATGATTAAGAATATGTTATCAGATGTCGGAAAAAATATGTCCGATATAGACAGAATAGCTGTTGCAAATGGACCAGGGTCATATACAGGATTGAGAATAGGTGTCGCAGGAGTAAAGGCTATGTGTTTCGCTCTTGACTGCAAATGTACAGGAGTTTCCACGCTGAAAGGACTTGCATATAATAATGTAGCTTTTCACGGTACTATATGTGCGGTCATGAAGGCAAGGGGCGAACTGGTTTATACCTGCTCCTATAAAAGTGACGGATATTCACTTGAAAATATATGTGAAGAATCCATAATAAGCCGTGACGAATTAGCGGAATTTCTTGCATTTAACGGTACGGATGTACTACTATGTGGTGACGGTGCAGGCGATTTCTTTACGGATTACCAGTCGCCAAGGTTATTCATAGCACCACCGCATAACAGATTACAGAACGCCTGCGGAATATGTATCGCCTCACTTTCGGAAAATGAAATTTCACTCGACGAACTGGCAGTGTCTTATTTACAGAAAGTAAAGGCTGAAAAGGATTTGGAGGAAAAAAACAGATGACAGAATCTGAAATCCGTGAAACTGTCAGAAAAATATATGAATGTGAATTTTCAGAGGAAGATAATGATTACTGGCTTGACGTACTGGAAAATGAAACAGGTCTTGTAAATGTTTCGGATTATATTTACTGGTGCGATTTGGTCGGGCTTGATAAAAACTGCTCCGCTGATGAAATAGCAGACAGAATTATTTCTGATATGAAAAGTAAAAACTATATAATACCAATGAAATGGGAGGGTTATAAAATGATTGCAATAGGTTGCGACCACGCCGGTGTGGATATGAAAAAGGCTGTCATTGAAGCACTTACGGAAAAAGGTTTTGAATTTAAAGATATGGGTACGGACGGTCAGCCATGTGATTATCCGGTTATCGCAAAAGCCGTCTGTGACGAGATAATTTCCGGTAACTGCGAAAAGGGTATACTGATATGCGGTACTGGTATAGGTATGTCAATGGCTTCAAACAAGATAAAAGGTATACGTTCTGCATTGTGTTCGGATTCATTTTCCGCAAAATTCACACGTCTTCACAAT
>CAMWUB010000370.1 GCA_947177345.1 uncultured Ruminococcus sp.
TCTCCTTTACAAGAAACTTCATAACTTTTTCCCATGTTCCTTTCTGCTTCGCACGTCAGTCCTTATCTTAAGAAGAAAAAACAACATTTTTGAAGATAGAACCCAAAACAGAAAAATATATTAAAAAATTTTATGGTGCAAGAGAATTTTTACATAATGAAAAACGTTGCTGTTTGTGGCTTTTAAATGCTACACCAAAAGATTTGCAGTCAATGTCAAAAGTTATTGAACGAATTAAAAATATAAAAATAATCCGCCTTAACAGTAAAAAATTGGCAACTCAGAAATTTACGGATTATCCCACACGTTTTATGGAAATTAGACAGCCTATTATTGAATATATACTTGTGCCGTCTCATTCATCTGAAAACAGACGATATATCCTCATTGGCTTTGAAAATGCAGATGTGATTTGTGGAGATGCTAATAATATGCTACCTGATGCCACGTTGTATCACTTCGGAGTGCTTACCTCAAATGTCCATATGGCTTTTATAAGAGCCGTTGCAGGTAGACTTGAAATGCGATATAGATACTCTAAAGACATTGTATACAATAACTTTCCGTTCTCTGCTCCATCATCAGAGCAGAGAGAACGTATAGAACGCACTACAAGGGCTATTTTAGATGCACGCAACTTCTACCTTATTTTGTAACCTTGCAGACCTGATGCACTGACAATGCCATCAGAGTTACGCAAGGCACATCAAACTAATGATTTCGCTGTTTTGCGAACGCTCAGTTCTAAAGGAAACCCATCAGTCCATTACTTTCTTATTATATCAAAATAAGCATAGCCTGTCGCCACTGTTATCATCAGTTTGGACTATGCTTATATTATACCAAAGGAGTTCATTCTTTCGAGTGAACTCTTTTTTATGTCATCACCTCTGTTTGCTGAGATGACGAGATTTTCCAAAGGTCTGTAGGAAACCACAAATTATTGATAATAATTATGTGCGTTTTCGACAAATCCGGACTTTCAGAAAAATTAAGAAATTCATAAGATTTTAGTCGGGACAGCATAAGGTTTTTCTGTTATAATGGTCTTGACATAAAAAAAGGAGGGGTTTATAATGATATTCGAAATAAATAACAGAAAGGAAGTCCCGTTATGGATATTTTTGAAAACGCTTCAATCTTAGTTGTAGATGACGACCATTACATAGTTAACGCTATCGCTACCCTGCTCCAGAAAGAAGGTTACAGGATTTTCAAGGCTTACAATGATCTCGAAGCTATTGACTGCCTCATGATGAATAATATACAGCTTATTCTGATAGACGTTATGATGCCGAAACTTGATGGTCTGTCCGCCATGATGAAAATCCGTACAACTAAAAACATTCCTATAATAGTGCTTTCCGCAAAGTCGGAAGACAGTGATAAGGTTTTAGGGCTGTCAATGGGTGCTGACGACTACATTACAAAACCTTACAATCCTATGGAGTTAGTCGCAAAGGTAAAATCAAATCTCCGGCGTTATCTTAGTCTCGGCTCTGCTGATACCCGAAAGAGTTCCGACAACATAGAAATAGGCGGTCTTATTCTTGACAAAACCGCTAAACAGCTTTACGTTGACGGCGAACCGGTCAGACTTACTGCGACGGAATACAAGATTACGGAAATGCTTATGGAAAATGCAGGACGTGTATTTTCGGCGGAGGAAATCTATTCACGTGTATGGAATAAGGTATAATGGCAACTGCCGTATTCGACTACGACACAAAAGACCTTGACTATTATATTGACGACTACGGCGTTAAAATTTACTATAAGAAAGACGGTACAACACCCGTACCGAATCTTGAAAACAATTCACGAAACGTAAATATAACGATATACCATGATGATGAAAGTTATGTAGAAAGCTATGACGGCTATTACGACGAAAATTATAACGGCTATTACAACAGATACGGTGAATATATACAAACAACCGCTCCGAATGCTGAAATTATTGAGGAAACTTCCGCACCGGTAACAGTACCTTCAAATCTGCTTGAAAACAATGAAGACTCATATATTCTGTACAACAAGGACACGAATGAATGGGTAGAAGTACAGAATGACTTCAAAGAGATAGGAAATGAATATCCGCTTAAAATATGTATAACACCGTCTGAAAAGTTACTGCCTTTGTATAAGCAGTATCAGAACGACATCAGCAAAGCAGACGAAATGATGACACGTTTTATACTTGGTTGTATACCGTTTCTTGTACTTTCTGTAATTCTTATGGGATTTTTTGTTGTAACAAGTGGTTACGACGTAAAAAAGAAAAAGTTTATCATGAGCAGTACAGACAACATATAGGCAGAAGTTGTAATAGCAGCAGGAGTATTTTTATTTATAGGAGCAATTTTCAGTGTGGAAATGCTTAGTGAAAGTTATGATTTCATGAATGAATATTATAACAATGTTAAATTCGCACTTGTTATACTCTGAACTACTTGCTGGACTGCACTTGTAGCACTTACAGTACTTTGTGTAAACACTCTTATAAAACGTTTCAAATGCCGTAGTTTCTGGAAAACTACATTTGTACGCCATATATGGAATTTCGCATTAAAAATCTTTAATCTTATCTTAGAAAAAATAAAATCTGCTATCA
>CAMWUB010000371.1 GCA_947177345.1 uncultured Ruminococcus sp.
GATTTTGTTTTACCGTCAATGCTTGTACCCTCGACAATAACGGAATATTCGTTGTTTTCACGAAGTCCGGTAATGGAGCATAGACCATTTGATTTAAATTCAAAATAAATGTTATCGGCATATTCATAATTATCGTCGAGAGCGTTACAAGTTACGGAATACTGCATATTTTCTTCACATTCCCATGTTACTTTCAGGCACGAAACAGAAATCGTTGAAACTGCAAGAGATGAAATTTCCGTTGAAATTTCTGTTGGAGTTTCACTTTCGGTTACCGTTGCAGAATATGACTGTAACGCCATAACAACCGTCAAAAGCCACCTTTTTATGTAAGAAGTTCCGTACATTTTTTCTTTTTCTCCTGTTCTTTCATATCTTTTGCATAAATATTTTTAAGTCCACCTAAAATATGTGCGATTACATCTACCGTCCAGGCATTGCCGATACATTTATAACGCTGAGTGTTACTGATTCCTGACGTGTAATTATCAGGCAAAGTCTGTAGTCTTTCAGTCTCGACTGGTGTTAATTTCCGGATTATGTAGTCGCCGTCTGGCAAATCGATTTTATAAAGTCCGGTTTTTGCACCCTGACCGCCACCGTTTGCGGAAAGCGTTACAGATTTTCCATGAACTGAATAAATCCGCTGTCCCTGACCGCCTTTGCCGTATTCACCGATACGAATCGGAACAGCTATCATAGTTCGTTGTTTTCGTTCAAGCGTATTTTTTATTACAGCACCATCATAACTTGCAGTCATGCAGTAACTTTTATCCTGCCAAGAAATTCCACTTTCAAGAATATCTTTCAGCATAATATTTTTATCATCAGGCTGAGTAACATTCGGAATATTCGTCCAGTAACAACGCTTTCGCTGTTGTGCCGAAACAAGTGCGGAGTTAATCATAATCGGCTCAACATCGAGCTTTTCGGATATTGCATCTTTGATATTCTTGTGAATTGACTGATTATTTTCGTACAGAAAATATTTACAATCTGATTCTTCCAAAGCCCTCACATACTGCATAAAAAGTCTGAAACCCTCACCATCTGGATTTATTTCCCTGTCTTTTTTCGCAAGACTCCAGTATGTACACGGACTTCCGCCGATAAGTAAATCATAGCCTTGAAACTGTGTAAAATCGCCGTTAAATACATCTCCGTGCTGAATAATATCGGGAAAATTATTCTTAGAAACGAAAAGTGCATACTTATCAATTTCAAAAGCATCATATTTTTCCACAGAAAGACCGGCACGTTCAAGTGCCAGTCGTCCGCAGGAAATGCCGTCAAACAGACTTAAAACCTTCACTTTTCATCATGTTGTCAGCATCTCTGTAACCCTCAATAAAGCCCTTATATCTGCCTAAAACAAAGCAAGTCATTACAGTAAAAATCCCGATAAAAACACCGACAAATTCTCTCTTTCTCATTGTCAATTGTCCTTTCGTTGACTTTTCGCCCAGTGGGCAAAAAGTTATTTCTGTAACTTCGTCTCAAATTGAGACGAAGTTGATTATTCTTCAAGAAGTTCGTAGTAATCACTTTCGAGATTTTCGTAATCGTCGAGAAGTGAATTGTACTTGTCAATCACGTCATTTGTGATGTCAAGGCTGATTATGTTTGCAGTCCTGAAACCGCAGTCAAAAGCCTTTTTTACGATAAATGCACCTGCACCGATAATTCCGGCTATTACGCCAATTTTACACGCCTTTTTCATTGTAAATTCTCCTTATTCCTCGTCATCTTCAGGTTCATAAAAATCGTAATTTTCATCTTCAGAAGCGACATTTTTCTTTGGTTTTTTCATGAATTTCATCGCCATAAATCCGATTGCAACAAGTACGACAACACCGACTACAAGATAAATCATGTTCATATTCATGGAATTTTTTGGTGTCTGAATCGGTTCGGAAACTTCTTCATTTTCGGTATTTTCAGAGCTGTTTTCCGTCGGATTTTCGGAATTATTCTGTACTCTGCCGTTTGCGTTTTCAGCAGCTTGTAAAGCCTGTTCTGGCGTGATGTTATTTTCTTCGTCACCGGCATAAAGAAGTGCGTACAAGTCGTAATCGTCAACTTTATTCAGAAAATAAACGGCATCTTCACCACTTTCGGCGGAGTAATTTATCAGCACATAAAACACATGACCGTCTTTAGTCGTGACCGCAATAAACTGCATTTCCTCCGAATCATATATAATACTTTCCTCTTTGATGAGCGTTGCATTTCCGGCAGTATCGTAATAATCGTCATTGAAATAATCAACTGTTGTTTTTTCCGTCGTGGTGGTTTCAGACGGATTTTCCATAGTTTCAGAAGTTGTAGTATCAGTGATTTCAGTTGGATTTTCTGATATTTCAGAAGTATCTGTTACAGTAGTTTCTGTCTGATTTTCTGATATTTCCGCAGTATCTGTTATAGTAGTTTCTTCCGGTTTTTCGGTAATTTCCGCCATTTCAGTGACCGCTGTTGTTTCCTGATTTTCGCTTACAGTTTCCTCCGCAGATGCCGTAATTCCAACGCTTGCAGTGGCGAGAAGTACAGCAGAAATTATTGCACTAAAAAATCTTTTATTCATTTTTTTCCTCCGCATCGTCAATCATTTTTTCGA
>CAMWUB010000372.1 GCA_947177345.1 uncultured Ruminococcus sp.
CAAGTATATTATAGTCTAAAATTTTCCACTTATCAATAGAAATAGTAGAAAAAATTAAACTTTGTTGAAATGTTACAATTTTAGGTATAAATTTTTATACTATATATACAAGGAAAGGAGAAGTTTTTATGTATGAAAGGCTACAAGAACTTTGTAAACAGCGAGGAACTACCATAACTGCTGTATGTGAAAAGGTTACAGGTAACAAAGGTAACTTAAGAACATGGAAAAAAGATTATATGCGTTCTGATTGGCTTGACGAAGTTGCTTCACTTTTAGAAACTTCTACGGACTATATTTTAGGAAGAACTGACAACCCTGACATCAATATGAATAATAATATAATCATTGGTCATGACAACAGCGGAACTTCTACAGTAAATGGCGACATGCAAAGCAATAATAATGCTATTGTTGAAATTGAAACAATTATTTCCAAACTTACAGGTGCATCACGTTATAGAGCCATTGCAGATGTACTTGAAGTGTTAGAAAAATATGCATAAATAAAAGAGGGGGAAAGTGCAATGGATTATGAAAATATAGTTGAAATTATTGAACTTGAACACCATTCTGAAGTGAATAAATATCTAAATTGCGGTTGGCTTTTATTGTCTGCATCTGTTGCAGTTGCTCCTTATGGGAATCAAGGTGTTGAAAAAAAGAGCATATATTCAATTGGATGGAATAAGAAAAATGGTGAAGTGCAATATCCGCCTAAACCTAAAGAAGATGAAACTACCAAAAAACTTCGTGAAAGACTGAGAAGATTATCTTGTGAAGGAAATGTAAACTAATTTGAAAGTAAAGTATTTTACATTAAGCCGTAACTGCTGTAATATAAGCCATATGACCACCGTATACTGAATACGGAGGTGATACTATGAACATGGAGGAAAAAATTATGAGTACCAGAGATATAGCATACGACATAATAGATAATATGTCTGATGAACAGCTTCAGGGCTTTGTAATGATGTTCAGAAATCTTTCAGAAATCAGTTTATCTGCAAGAATAAGCGATATTGAAAACGGCAGAAATCTTTCAGAAACTTTTGATACTGTTGATGATTTACTGGAGGATTTGAATGCTGAAGATTGAGTATCACAAATCGTTCAAAAAGGATTACAGAAAAGCACTGAAACGTGGTATTGATGTGAATGAAGTTAAAAAAGTAATAAATATGCTTGCAAATGAGATTCCATTGCCCGCACAGTATAAAGACCATGCATTAAAAGGGAATTATATCGGCTACAGGGAGTGCCATGTTCAGAATGACTGGCTTTTGGTATACAGAATCGAAAAAAATATTCTTACCCTGACACTTGCATATATGGGTACTCACAGTGATTTATTCTGAAAAAATAGTCAGGTGCAACCCGACGTAAAATCGGGTTATACCTGTCCTGAATAAAAGGAGTACTTTGAAAGAAAATCAGCACATTAAGTGTGTGTCTGTCGGAACTTTGTTAACCTTATCAAAACAAAGCTCCGGACAGACCCACAACCATACCAAAGAGATTCTTACTTATGCAAGAATCATGGTGACGACAGCCGGATTCGAACCGACGATTACAGGCTTCAAGTTCCCGTTGAGTTACCGCTTCTCCATATCGCCATGTGTGTGCCTTGTCGGGTTCACGCCTGAACTTAAAACGTAAATCCGACAAGACTGCTCAGAGAGAGTTTATTAGATTTGTCCCCTATGGTTGCGGAGATTGGACTTGAACCAACGACCTCAAGGTTATGAGCCTTGCGAGCTACCGACTGCTCCACTCCGCCATATACCGAAGTTCTGACAGCTACGAACAAGCAGAACTCCGGTAATTCAATTGCAGAAAACTATATAGTTTTCCATAACTCTTGCCCTGTGCCTGACCAAGAGTATAAAACTATTATACCTCATTATTTTTCGATTGTCAATATAAAGTCGTATTTTTTTAAGATTTTATGAACTGTTACTAATTTCAAGGAGCAATTTTATGTATACTGCACAAGTTACTATTGATAGAATTCAAACTATAATAAGGTCAAGAGGCTTAGTACAAAAAGAAGTACTGGCTGACTGTGGACTTAACGAAAATACATTAAAACGTATGACCGATAATCGTGGAATGGCGTCTTTCAGTCTCGCAAAAATTGCAGATTATCTTAACGTATCGGTCGATTATCTTTTAGGCAGAACGAACGAACAAGAAGTTAAAAGTATGTCTCACGTTGTAAGTATCGGCGGAAATAATATCGGGGCTATAAACAATGATGTTAGTTTTGGAAAAGCCTCTACGGAAGACATCGGTGAAGTTATAGAGATGTTTAAAAGTCTTACACTTATTCAACGGTCGGAAATTATTCTTATGATGGGCAAAATGCAAAATCAAGATAATAGTATTTGACCTTAAACGTTTTTCAATCCAGCTTTACCGTTCCAAACAGTAAGACTTCAATGGCAATGCCTGACGCTTGTGCTATAAGTCTGAAATCATCATAGCTGAACTTCTTCCAGGGTTCTTTCATTCGGTTAGTCCATGTGGAAGGAGTCACACCAATAGCATTACATAGTGCAATGCGACCGAGAACCTTTTGACACAGGTTCAAATTAGCTTTTAGC
>CAMWUB010000373.1 GCA_947177345.1 uncultured Ruminococcus sp.
ATATTATTCCGGATAATGCAAGAGCGATTTTTATGTTATATTATATTATTCGTATAAATCAGAATTTACTGAAATAATCTGATAAACTTTCAGCGTAGTATTCTTCACACAAATCAAAATACTCATATATATAGATTTTTCCGTTCGGTTTGAGAATAAAAAAACCTCCTGCTCCGTTACCTGCAAAAACAACACCTTCACCACCGTATTCGTCTGAATAACAATTGGTTTGTGACTTTACTTCAGCTAATGAATAGATTATTCTATCAATAACTTCAATCTTCATAGTATTAGGATTAATCATTATTTCGTTTATTCCGTTGCTGATTTTTAAGATTTCCAACAGTTCATGGGGAAGAATATTTTTAGCTTTGTTATATTGTCTTTTATTCAGCGGAGAACGTAACTGACAGGAATCACCATACTTTTTCTGAATTAAATTTATAATATCCAATAAAAAAACACCTCAATTAAATAGTAATGTCACACGCCAAATCAAAAAAAGCCCTCCCGAAAGAGAGCTTTTTTTATTTGTATAGACTGATAAAAAATTACTTGTTAAGTCTTGCTTCAATCTTATCGAGTTCAGCGTACAGAGCCTCAGGAACGTTACCGCCCTTGGCTTTGATGTCGTCGTTGTAGTATCTACGCATTTCAGCGATTTCCTTAGTCCAGAGTTCCTTATCAACGTCAAGAAGTTTATCCATGATTTCAGGTGTTACTTCGTCTTCGATACCCTCAACATTGATGTCCTCTTTCTTCGGGAGGTAACCGATAGCAGTTTCAACAGCGTCAACAGTACCCTCACATCTCTTGATAATCCAGTCGAGAACACGCATATTGTCGCCGAATCCTGGCCAGATGAAGTTACCGTTTTCGTCCTGTTTGAACCAGTTTACATTGAAAATCTTCGGAGCTTTATCGCCGAGTTTTTCGCCCATTTCAAGCCAGTGTGCCCAGTAGTCGCCTACATTGTAGCCGATAAATGGCTTCATAGCCATAGGGTCGTGACGGAGTACACCTACAGCACCAGTTGCAGCAGCAGTTGTTTCAGAAGAAACTGCTGAACCCATATAAGTACCGTGTGTCCAGTCGAATGACTGATATACAAGCGGAGTTGTGGAAGCACGTCTGCCACCGAAGATAATAGCAGAAATCGGAACACCTGCCGGATTATTGAACTCAGAAGAAATGCATGGGCAGTTAGTAGCCGGAGCTGTAAAACGTGAGTTCGGATGAGCAAGAGTATTGCCCTCTGCTGTATACTCAACGCCGTTTACCTTAGCACCTTTCCACTCTGTAGCGTTTACAGGTGGGTTCTTGTCGAGTTTTTCCCACCATACAGTCATATCGTCGTTGTTAAGAGCAACGTTTGTGAAGATAGTATCTTTCATTGTACAGTGGAGAGCATTCGGATTGGACTTTTCGTTAGTACCAGGAGCAACGCCGAAGAAACCGTTTTCCGGATTGATTGCGTAAAGTCTGCCGTCTTCGCCGGGCTTCATCCATGCAATATCGTCGCCGACTGTGAATACTTCATAACCGTCTTTCTTGTAGCCTTCCGGTGGGATAAGCATAGCAAGATTAGTTTTACCGCAAGCGGACGGGAATGCAGCGGTGATATATTTGATTTCGCCGTCAGGTTTCTTTACGCCGAGAATAAGCATATGTTCAGCCATCCAGCCCTCATTCTTACCCTGGAATGATGCTATACGGAGAGCAAAGCACTTTTTGCCAAGGAGAACGTTTCCGCCGTATGCGGAGTTGATAGACCATATTGTATTGTCTTCAGGGAACTGTACAATATATCTTTCTTCGGGGTTAACGTCAGCCTTTGAGTGAAGACCACGTACAAAGTCATTGGAAACGTCGCCGAGATTCTTGAAAGCATCTGCACCCATTCTTGTCATGATGTTCATGTTGAGAACAACATAAATAGAATCAGTAACTTCAACACCTACCTTTGCAAGCGGTGAGCCTATCGGACCCATTGAATAAGGGATAACATACATAGTTCTGCCTTTCATAACTCCGTCATAGAGTTTTGAAAGTTTTGCGTACATTTCCTGAGGGTCGCACCAGTTGTTAGTAGGACCTGCATCTTCCTTTTTTCTTGTACAGATGAAAGTTCTGTCTTCAACACGTGCTACGTCATTAGGATTTGTTCTGTGGTAGAGACAACCAGGGAGCTTTTCCTGATTGAGTTCAATCATTTCACCAGTTTCAATAGCTTCCTTTCTGAGTGCGTTGAGTTGTTCCTCAGAGCCGTCAATCCATACAACGTTGTCGGGCTTACAGAGAGCAACCATCTCGTCAACCCACTTGATAACATTCTGATTGTTTGTCAGTGACATCGCAGTTTTACCTCCTGAAAATTAATATTTTTAATTACATATAAGCATTTCTGTCATATGTATGTAAGAAACAACTGAAAAAATCAATCGTTTCACTAATATCATTATACACAATATCTGTCAATCTGTCAATACCCCTGTGATATTTTTTTAACATAGTGGTATATATTTCAGAAATCGTCAGGTATTTTGATTTTATATTTAAAAATATACCGTTCGTTACAAAAAAATAACCGTTCATGTATTTTTCTGC
>CAMWUB010000374.1 GCA_947177345.1 uncultured Ruminococcus sp.
GATGTATACGCCTCCGCTGTGATACTGAATGACAGCGTTTTAATAGACTATCTCAATGACAGCAAGAAAGTATCTGAAAAACGTCGTGAAAAGCTTTTCGACGAAATAAAAGATAAAGCTGTATCTTATTGTATAGCCGTTGCGACGGTTGAGGAAATAGACAGTCTGAATATTCTACAGGCTACAATGTTAGCTATGAAAAGAGCCGTCGAAGGTCTCGGCATAAAACCTGACCTTGCACTGATTGACGGCAACCGAACGCCCGATATTGACTGTAAATGTATTTCAGTTGTAAAGGGAGATGCAAAATCTGCATCTATTGCGTCGGCGTCGATACTTGCAAAAGTTGCACGTGACCGCTATATGAAAGATTTAGCTTTAAAATATCCGGAATATCATTTTGAACAGCATAACGGCTATCCGACACAACTTCACTATGAAATGCTGAAAAAATTCGGTGTTTCAGAAGTTCACCGGAAAAGCTTTAAACTACAGAAATGACAAATCATGAAACCGGCAGAGCCGGTGAAGACGCTGTATGTGCATATCTTGAAAATATGGGCTATAAAATAATTGTCCGTAATTACAGGATAAAAGGCGGTGAAATTGACATAATCGCCAAAAATGACGGATACACGGCATTTGTTGAAGTTAAGTCAAGAAAACCGGACAGTCTCGTTTCCGGATTAGAGGCTGTAAACAAAAGAAAACAAGGTCTTATAATAAAAACAGCTTTTGATTATTGCTGTAAGAATCCCGAAGTACTCCAGCCACGTTTTGACGTTGCGGAAGTAATTATAGAAAATGGCAGGATTCTCAGCATTGATTATATTTTTAATGCCTATGATACCACAGGCTATAATTTCATTTTCTGAAAGGTGATAATATGTTTTATAACAGTACAAGAAACAGCACCGTGAAAGTAAGTAGTGCAGAGGCGATAACTCAGGGAATTTCCGCTGACGGTGGCTTATTTGTTCCGGAAAGTATTCCGGTACTCACCGAAGACGAGATAAAAGCAGTCGGCGATATGAGTTACGCTGACAGAGCAGGTTTTATCTTTTCAAAGTATCTTACGGACTTCACAGAAGCTGAAATCCATTACTGTACGGATAATGCCTATAGCACAAAGAACTTTGAAACTGAAAGTATTGCAGAAATAGCACATCTTTTTGACGGTACATATATGCTTGAATTATGGCATGGTCCTACGTGTGCATTCAAGGATATGGCTTTACAGATTCTGCCGTATTTCCTCACGACTTCCGCAAAGAAAATAAATCTCGATAAGAAAATAGTTATCCTTGTTGCGACTTCCGGCGATACCGGCAAGGCTGCATTAGAGGGATTCAAGGACGTTGAGGGTACATCTATAATGGTGTTCTATCCGGAAGACGGTGTAAGTCCTATGCAGAAACGTCAGATGAAAACGCAGGAGGGCGAAAACGTCGGAGTTTGTGCATTAAAGGGAAATTTTGACGACTGTCAGAACGGTGTAAAGGCTATTTTCACGGACAATGAAGTAAAGAATCTTCTTGACGAAAAAGGTATGATGTTTTCAAGTGCCAACTCGATAAACTGGGGAAGACTTGTACCGCAGATAGTTTACTATGTTTCTACATATGCCGAACTCGTAAGAGACGGTGAAATAGAATCTGGTGAAAAGATAAATATAGTTGTTCCTACCGGAAACTTCGGAAATATTCTCGCCGGTTACTATGCTAAACATATGGGAATACCAGTAAATAAACTCATATGTGCATCTAATATAAACAACGTCCTTACAGACTTCATAAATACAGGCGTTTACGACAGAAACAGAAAGTTTTACGCTACTGTTTCGCCGTCAATGGATATTCTTATTTCAAGCAATCTTGAAAGACTTCTGTATATACTCACTGACGGCAATGACGAACTAATTAAAGAATGGTTCGGAAAGCTCGCTACTGAGGGAAGATATGAAGTCACTGACGATATAAAGGCTAAAATCAGAGAGGAATTTTTTGCAGGCTGTTGCGACGATACACAAACTAAACAGACTATTCATGAAATATATGAAAAGTATTCGTATACGTGCGATACACATACAGCCGTTGCGGTAAAAGTCTATAACGACTACAAGGCACAGACAGGCGATACTACAAAGACCGTTATCGCTTCGACTGCAAGCCCGTATAAATTCAGTAAGGCTGTACTGGAGGCTGTTCAGAATGGTGAATCTGACCTTGACGAGTACGATATGATAGACAAACTTGCTGAACTTTCAAAAATGCCGATACCGTCCGCACTCGCCGACTTAAGAAACAAGCCGGAAAGATTCAACGACGTAATCAGCAAGGAAGAACAGAAAAAATATGTCCTTGAAAAGTTAGGTATCTGATGAGCTTATGGGTAATAGCTGATTTGCATTTATGTCAGGGAAATCCTGAAAAAACAATGTCAGTTTTCAGAGGCTGGAATAATTATCAGGAACTTATTGAAAAAAACTGGTCTGAACTCGTAAAGCCTGACGATACTGTAGTAATTGCCGGTGATATTTCATGGGGTATGTCTCTACAGGAGTCGGCGGAAGATTTTCATTTTATTGAGAATCTCACAGGAC
>CAMWUB010000375.1 GCA_947177345.1 uncultured Ruminococcus sp.
GTAGACAGATAAAACAGCTTGATATTACTATTGATGGCGAATTTGTTGACCTGAAATGTCACTTTAAAGATACCGATTTTCAACACGCTTACCGTTCCGCTGACTACCTCGTTAACGACATGGAAAAGCTGAACGATGCTAAACAAGCCGAATTTTCGGAAAAAAAGCGTCATAATATCTGAGGTGTTTCTTAATGAATCTGACTAACATAGGAACTATTAAAGAAATAATGTCAAGACATGGTTTCAGTTTTTCAAAAGGTCTCGGACAGAATTTCATAATAAATCCGGAAATATGCCCTAAAATAGCTGAAAACGGTAACGCACAGAAAGGTTTCGGAATACTTGAAATAGGCACGGGCGTGGGAGTTCTTACAGCGGAACTCGCTAAACGTGCCGACAAGGTCACGGCAATTGAAATTGATACACGTCTTGTGCCGGTTCTTGCCGAAACACTGGCGGATTTTGATAACATAAAAATAATAAACGAGGATATCATGAAAGCCGATTTACAGAAAATAATTTCCGAAGAGTTCGCCGGATTACGTGTAGCAGTCTGTGCAAATCTGCCGTATTATATTACGTCGCCGGTCATCATGCGACTTCTTGAAAGTCGTTTACCAGTCGAATCAATAACTGTCATGGTACAGAAAGAGGCAGGTCAGCGACTTTGTGCGGAAGTCGGTACACGTGATGCCGGTGCTATAACCGTAGGGGTTAATTATTACGGCACGGCACGGCAACTTTTCAGCGTATCACGTGGGAATTTCATGCCTGCTCCTAACGTCGATTCAGTAGTTATAAGAATTGACATAAATCAGCGGTATCACCTTGAAACCGATGCGGAAAATTTTTTCTTCCGACTTGTCAAAGCCGGATTTTCGCAACGTCGGAAGACAGTTGCCAATGCTGTTTCTGCACAGATGAGTATTCCGAAAGATACGGTTTATATGGCTCTCAGAAGTGCGGGGCTTCCGGAAAATATCCGTATGGAATCGCTGAAAATGGAAGATATTATAAAATTTTCGGAAAAATTAAGAGGTGTATTCTGATATGGGTAAGTTATATGGTGTAAGCGTCGGAGCAGGCGACCCTGAACTCATGACTATAAAATCAGTCCGAATAATAGCCGAAACTCCGGTTATAGCCGTTCCTGAAACTTCCGGAAAATCATTGGCATTGTCGATAGCTGAAAAAATAATTGACTTTTCAGATAAGAATATTATTTATTTTAACTTTCCGATGTGCAGGGATAAAAAAACTCTCGCTGAAAATTACGACAGAATTTCCGAAAAAATCTGTTATGAACTCGCAAAAAATGATGTCGCTATGCTTAGTATTGGCGATATATCAATATATTCGACGTTCAGCTATATAGCGGAACGTGTCATTGAAAAGGGATTCAATGTTGAAGTCTGTGCAGGTGTTCCGAGTTTCTGTGCCGTGACTGCACGTGTTATCAGACCGCTTGTACTTAATAGCGAAAGTCTTCATATAATGCCGTATAACAGGGAAAATATAGAAAAATGTGATTTCTCGGACGGTACATATGTTATAATGAAATGTGGGAAAAATGCTCCGGAACTCATGGAAATTCTTAATAAAAAGGGGCTGACTGATAAGGCGTTTGCGGTTGAAAACTGTGGACTTACGAACGAACATATATATATTAATTTACAAGATATAAATAACTTCGGATATTTTACTGTATTTATAATAAAAAATAATTATGAATGATATTTACATATATAAAAACGGTCAGAAAATGCGGTGCGGGTATACTACCGGTTCTTGTGCAACCGGTGCTACCAAGGCTTCAGCGGAAATGCTTTTCAGTGGGGAAATCGTAAAAACTATACATCTTATGACCCCTAAGAAAATTATGCTTGAACTCGTCATAAATGACCAGAAAATAGGCGAAAAAACTTCATGTAGCGTCGTCAAGGACGGCGGAGATGACCCCGATTCTACTGACGGAATTAAAATTTTTTCGGAAGTAAGCTTGATTCCCGACGGAGTGAAAATTTCCGGCGGTGAGGGTATCGGCATTGTGACAAAATCCGGTCTTGACCAGCCACGAGGTGAATGGGCTATAAATACAGTTCCTCGAAAAATGATTAAATCCGTACTTGCCGAAATTGCACGAAAATATAATTATTCCGGTGGTTTCCGAGTAGTAATTTCCGCTCCGGAGGGAAAAGCCATAGCCATGAAAACATATAATTCAAGAATGGGAATCGAGGGCGGAATTTCAATTATTGGCACGTCCGGAATCGTCGAACCAATGAGCAGTACCGCACTTATAGAAACTATCCGCACGGAAGCAAGAATGAAATATCTGTCCGGTGAAAAAAATATGGTTCTTACACTCGGAAATTACGGCGACAACTTTTTACGTAAAGAAATGCCGTTTTTAGCGGAAAACAGCATAAAATGTAGTAACTTCATAGGCGATGCAATTGAAATAGGTATGGAAATGAATTACGAAAATATTTTGATTATAGGACATATCGGAAAACTTGTCAAACTGGGTGCAGGTATAATGAATACACATTCAGGTTGTGCGGACGGCAGAATGGATATTCTTGTAACCTGCGGAG
>CAMWUB010000376.1 GCA_947177345.1 uncultured Ruminococcus sp.
ACAATTTTGGTTTTTCTCATAGAAAAATCTCCTTCAAAAAATTTAGATTAAAATATATAAAAACTCAGAGTTTTTTAAGTTTAGCCTGATTGGCCATAATTCTTTTAGTTCCGACGTTATCGAAAGCAATTTCAAGTAAAGCGTCATTACCCATAGGCTTGGAAGATATTACAGTACCATCACCGAAAACATTATGCTGAACTCTTTCACCTGCTGAATAAGTTTCATGTACTGAACCTGTCGGTGTTACGGAGTGCATTTTATTACGTGCAAGCTGTTGTTGAAGACTTGACGAATAAACCGCAGTTACAGTATTATCATCTGTTCTTGTATTCCGACGCATTACTAATGCATTATCATGTTTTTCGATAAATTCGCTACCTATTTCACGCATAAACCGTGATGTTATATTTCTTTGTGTCTGTCCGAAAAGCATTCTCTGTGAGGCACTCGTCAGATAAAGATGCTTCTTTGCACGTGTTATAGCAACATATGCCAGACGGCGTTCTTCTTCCAAATCCTCTTCATTATTTGAAGCCCTTGAAACCGGAAAAATCCCCTCTTCCATACCGATAATGAAAACGTTTTCAAATTCAAGCCCTTTTGCAGAATGTACAGTCATTAAAGTTACTTTGTCGTCAGTACTGTTATCACGGTCGGCTTCTGTATAAAGCACTATTTCCTCAAGAAATCCGCTGAGAGTAGGACACGGTGAATTATTCATATATGTAACGACTGTGGAACGCATTTCCTGTATATATTCAATACGTGTATCGGCATTATCGAGTGTTCCGACATATTCAAGATAGCCTGTTTTTTCAAGCATGAAATCATAAAACTCATCAAGGGGCATCTGATACGATTTTTCTATGAGTTCCTCAAACATTCCGGCTACGCTTTTAAGTACAGACACTTTTTTTGCAAGTGGTGTATATTCTTCAGATTTTTTCATTACTCCGAAAGGTGATATATTCAAATCACGGCTTATATCTTCGATAAGTGCAACAGTAGCATCACCGATACTTCTTTTAGGTTCGTTTATAATCCTCTTGAATCTGAGCATATCAAACGGATTGTTTATAAATGCAAGATAAGCTATAATATCTTTTACTTCCTTGTGGTCATAGAATCGCATACCACCGTAAATTTTATAAGGCATATCTGCCTGTATAAGAGCCTTTTCAACAGCATTAGACTGAGCATTCATTCTGTAGAGTATGACATTATCGGAATATTTTCCGGTTTTTTCGTAATGCTTTTTAATCGTATCTACAATGAATTTAGTCTCGTCGTTTTCGTCGAAAGACTTATACCAGTATATCTTTGAACCTTTTTCGCCTGCTGTCCAAAGTTTTTTAGTTTTACGGTTAGTATTGTTTGATATTACAGAATTTGCAGAATCAAGTATATTCTGTGTGGAGCGGTAGTTCTGTTCAAGGCGTACTGTTATAACATTACTGAAATGTTTTTCAAAATCAAGTATATTACTTATATCCGCACCCCTGAATCCGTAAATACTCTGGTCATCATCGCCGACCACACATATATTCTGTGAATCACCGGCAAGCAGTGAAACAAGCCTGAATTGTACGTGGTTAGTATCCTGATACTCGTCAACAAGAATATATTTAAATCTTTCCTGATATTTTTCAAGAATATCCGGAAATTTTTCAAAGATTTCAACCGTAAGTAACAGTAAATCATCAAAATCAACCGCATTAGCCTGTTTAAGTCTTTCCTGATATGTACTGTAAACTCTTGAAATAATTTTCTTTCTGTAATCCTGACCGGCGAGTGCAAGCATACGGTCAGGTGAAAGCATTGTATTTTTTGCGTTACTTATATTACTCTGTACGTTATTTACAGAAAAAACTTTTTCGGAAATGTCCATTTCTTCACGGAGTATAGAATTTAAAAGTCTTCTGCTGTCGTCGGAATCGTATATTGTGAAGTCCTTACCGTAACCGAGTACTTCAATTTCTGCTCTCAGAATCCGCACACACGCTGAATGAAATGTTGAAGCATTTATTTTAGTACCGTCATTGCCGAGCATTTCAACAAGACGTTTTTTCAGTTCGTTAGCGGACTTGTTTGTAAATGTAATTGCTAATATATTCCACGGCTTTACTGTATCAACTGCTATAATATCCTGAACATCAAGAACAGCATCGGGGTCATCATCATATTCACCACCGGCATAGTCTTTAAGAAATTCAATATCATTCGGACGTGCTGTACCTGTTTCGTCATAATAGGCATTGCCGAATTTAATCATATTTGCGATACGGTTTACAATAACAGTCGTCTTACCGCTACCTGCACCTGCAAGGACAAGCACAGCACCCTTGACGGCAAATACTGCCTCCTGCTGCATCGGATTCAGATGGCTGAAATACTTTTTAAGTGCAGCTTTTTTTTGCTTGAAAAAAGAATCATTATTCATAAAAAGTCTCCTACAAAATTTTTATTTGGTATGGGGAAAGTCTGATTATGCAGAAAAAGCCATGCTGTAATTTCTGATAGCTGTGTATTCCCGATAATTATTATTATAACATATATGTCAAGACCCCTGATAAATTATTTATGCCATTACTTATT
>CAMWUB010000377.1 GCA_947177345.1 uncultured Ruminococcus sp.
TAATATTTGACATATTCCATAATATTCAACATTATTTTCTGATAATATCAGACAAAATTTTCCGGAGTGAATACGCAAATGAAAGCGAGCTGACATTATCCTGTACGATAATATCAGTTTCGCATACAAGAGTATCACCGCTGTAGAATCCTGCCGAACCTATAACCTGACCTTTTTTTACCGGTGCGGTGAGGAAGTCCGGAAGTATAACTACAGTATTAAGTTCATGAATATTTTTCGGTACTACCAGATTACTTTGATTTTTCAGACGGATTTCAACAGCGAGTTCAGTTCCGTTTTTGACTTTTATTGGCATTAACATCTCATCAGGAAACATAGTCGCCGTTATGTGATAATCACTGAATCCCCTGTTGACGAGTTCCTTAGCCTTTTTCATGGAAATATCATCATTTTCTGCACCGAGTACAACGGCAATATACGTTGTACCGTCATTATTACGACCACCTTCAGCGATACAGTAGCCGGATTTTTCTGAATGTGATGCCTTGAATCCGATATGTTTTTCAAAAGTACGTGAAAGTGTATTTTCGTTCACAAGTTCCGCCATACCGTTTCTTATGAAGTCACGCCACGTCCGGAAATATGTTTCAAGTAATTCATATTCAGAGAGTTCCGCACATATCAGAGCTAAATCATGTGCGGTAGTGTGTTCCCGCTCGTCATAATAGCCATACGGCGAATAAAAAGCGGTATCACGGAGACCGAGGTCAAAGGCTTCACTGTTCATACGCATGACAAAATTTTCAACAGATTGTTCGGAGTATTCCGCCAGTACCGTCATTGCGTCGTTGGCATTGCCGATAATCACAGCTTTAAGCAGTTCGTCAACAGTAATATTTTCAGCCGGTTCAATCCATACCACAGCACCCTCAGTACCGGCGACAGCTTGCGATGCTGTCATAATGGTGTCTGGTGTGTATTTTCCGTCTTCAATATCCTCCGCTATCAGAAGTATTGCCATAAGCTTTGACATATATCCGGCGTTTACCTGCAAATCCGGATTATATTCGTCAAGGACTGCACCTGTCCGTGCCTCCATGAGAATATATGCTGAATAGTCTGCCTGAACATCTTCATTTTTTCCGGCAGATATGAACAGTGCAGATATAAGCAGTGATAATAACACTGCTGTTATCTTTTTGTTAATATGTGAAATATAATTGAATTTTTTCAAAATATACCGCCTCCCTTTTTCTAATGTATATGTGGACGGGAAGCATATAATGATGTCATACCCTGAGTGAAGTTATAATAAAACTGTCGGTATTGTCGCCGGATATGGTATATTGATTCTGAGCAGGTACGCTGACATTTGTTGTCTGACCGGCGGATTTTTCAGTATATATATAATACATACTACCATTCAGATTATAATAAAGCGGATGGTCATATGTGTATTTATCGAGTAAATCAAGATATTCTTCAAGACAGTAACCAAGTTCATTCATTGCGGCAGAGTGAACTTTTCCTACATACCGGAGATGCCACGGAAAATATGTATAACCGGTTTTTTCAGATTTATTTTCAGGAAACCTGACTATATATCCGTATCTGTAACAGTTTTCAACAATCCATTTTTCAACGTCGCAACCGTCATAAGTAAGCACAGATGCCCCGACATTTACAGCTACATCTATAGTATTTCCTGTTATGGATTCCGGAAATGCACACGGACAATATGAACCCGCTCCGGTGTATGTATTCGTAGTGCCATATACAAGAAAGTTTGTCTGTCCAGTAGATTTATAATAATCTTCCATCATATTATTAAGGGCGTCAGCGGCTTCGGTATTAAGTATAACAGGGTCTGTTTCATTTATAAGAGTATAATACTCATTACGATAGCTTACAAGATTCACAGTGGGATTGATTACCGGAGAAATATACGGTTTTTCACTGTTTACTTCAAGAAGTTCACCGGAAAAAATCTGTGAATTATCTATTTCAATTTCTATGAACGTACTTTTATATTGAGTGGTGTTTTCTTTTTCTGTTTCATAAGTCATAGACATTCCTATAGCAGAATCCGGAAGTCCCTGAATCTTTACCACAGCGTGCGGTGAACCGTATATATTCATATAATTACAAATACGACGTCTGACAAAATCAGAAACAAAAATCAGCATTATCACGGTAATTAAAACAAAAATAAAGCGGTCTATCCTGAAATGACATTTTTTATTAGTCATATAATCCTCCGAAGTTTTCAGATGCTGTCCGGAGATAAATTTTCCGGTTCAGACGGGAAATGTTTCCTGTTCTGCTTCTGTAGTTTCCTCTTCTTTTTCGTATGTGTAATATTTTTCGCCACCTGCTCCGAATACACTATAAATATTGAGTGTATCATAAACAGCAGTCCACCTGTCACGACACTTGCATAAAACAAGAATATATTTCTGACCGTTTATTTCGGCATAACTTTCTATGCAGTTTCCTGCCTCGTCGGTGAAACCTGTCTTTCCGCCTTTTATCGAAACACCAGCTATTTCATCGCCATACATACGGCTGAAAAAGGTACTTGTGAAGACAAGCCCGTCCGGATTCTGTTCGGTAGGTGGTACGGTATAATCA
>CAMWUB010000378.1 GCA_947177345.1 uncultured Ruminococcus sp.
TAACTGTTCGTACCTTTCAAAACTTAGCTTAAAGCTTCCAAGACCTCTTGTCACCTGACGGAGATAAAGTGCGAAATAATGCATTTCACGGATTGGAACTTCTGCCTGAATTGTAGTAACGCCATGTGTAACAGGTTCCATGCCGAGAACTCTTCCACGACGTTTATTGAGTTCACCCATAATGTCGCCGGTGTTGTCGTCGGGAGCAGTTACTTCCAGTTTTCCTACAGGTTCTAACATTACAGGGTCAGCCTTTCGCAAGCCCTCTTTATATGCGATTGATGCGGCGGTCTTGAATGCCATTTCTGAAGAATCTACAGGGTGATACGAACCGTCAACGAGAATTGCTTTCAGACCTACAACCGGACAGCCTGCAAGTACGCCCTTTTTGGTTGATTCTTCAAGACCTTTCTGTACAGCCGGAAAATAATTCTTAGGTACAGCACCGCCGAAAACTTTTTCCTCAAATACAAGTGTATCGCTTACACATGGTTCAAACTCAATCCATACATGACCGTACTGACCATGTCCGCCGGATTGTTTCTTGTGTTTGCCCTCAACCTTGACTTTCTTGCGAATAGTCTCTTTATATGCGATTTTAGGTACAGTAAGATTGATTTCAACACCGAATTTACTTTTTAACTTAGCGGCGGCAACTTCAATATGCTGTTCACCGAGACCACTTAAAATCTGCTCTTTTGTGTTATCGTCCTGAATGTAAGTTAATGTGAGGTCTTCTTCTGTAAGTCTCTGCATACTCGTTGAAATTTTAGCCTCATCACCCTGTGCCTTAGCCTTTACAGCCATAGAATAGCACGGCTTCGGGAAGTCCATAGGTGCGAACTCAACTATTTTCGCACTGTCACAAAGGGTATCGCCGGTATTTGCGGAAATCTTTGTAGCAACTACTATATCACCGGCGGTTGCGTATGAAACTTCTGTCTGTTTCTTACCGCAAAGTGTACATAATTTACCTATTTTTTCGGTATTTCCGGAAGTTGAATTTTTAACTTCACTGTTTGACTTCAGCTTACCGGACATAACACGTATAAATGACATCTTGCCAACGAATGGGTCGGCGACGGTCTTGAAAACATAAGCCGACATAGGTTCTGAAACGTCGCATTTAACCTCTGTATCTTCTGTTTCAACTTCGTGCGGTGACGGTAAAAGTAATTCGATTTCTTTAAGTAACATATCAATTCCGGCGAGTTCGGTAGCAGATGTGCAGACTACAGGCGTAATAATACCACGATTCATACCGTCGTGAATACCGTCAATCAGTTCTTTCTGCGTGAATGCCTCACCTTCAAAGAATTTTTCCATTAATTCGTCGGAAGTTTCAGCGACAGCCTCCGAAACTGCACCTATAAGACCATCTATACGATATTCAAATTTTTCAGAGATTTCAGCGGTGGGCATATCGGTCTCGATAGCGTTTCCTTTTTCGTCATATTTATAAGCTTTCATTTCTATGAGATTAACATAAGAAACTATTTTGTGATTGCTGACAACCGGTACTACTACAGGGCATACGGTAGGACCGAAAACGGTTTTAAGTTCCGTAAGGACGTTAAAGAAATTAGCGGTTTTGTCGTCGATTTTAGTCACGACGAACATTTTTGATTTACCTTGCTTTTCTGCCTCTGCGTATGCCTTTCTTGCACCGACTTTAACGCCGGATTTTGCGGAAACAGTAATCATTACCGTATCAGCGGCACGGATTCCCTCTGTCATTTCGGCCGCAAAGTCGAAAAGTCCGGGAGTATCAAGAAGATTTACCTTGAAATCATTATATTCAAAAGATGCGAGGGAAGTTCCTATAGAAATACATCTTTTAATTTCTTCGGGGTCGTAGTCACAAACGGTTGTGCCGTCAGCAGTTTTTCCGAGACGGTCAGAAGCACCTGCTTTATACAGGATTGCTTCAGCAAGGGAAGTTTTTCCTGAGCCGTTATGTCCGGCAAGTGCAATGTTTTTTATTCTGGTAACATCATAGTCTTTCATGTTAATTATCCTCCGGAATTTATTGTAGCAGTAACAACTGCATGAGATAATTATATAACTTTTTTGTGCAAATTGCAATAGAACGAATAAATTTTCTACATTTTACATCATAAACAGTTGAATTATTTGTTTATATTGCACAACAGATTACCGCCTTTTAGTTCCGGAGAGCCGTAATTGAAACCAAAGAAAATACCGGCGTAAGCGATTCCCCATAAAATCACGAATATAATTATCTGCGGAAGTCTTTCAGCGTCAAGACCGGTCAGGTGTGTAAGGAGTTCCACCGCACCCATAGTAAGGAAAGCGTATATAATAGGAACGGCTACCGTTCTGAACGGTCTAAAAGGTGTTCCGGTATGCTTCATTATTTTTATAAGTCTCGCACAGTTGCCGATAACGTTACTTGCGTAATATGAGGCTACTATTCCATAAAAACTGAACTTAGGTACAAAAACAAGCACCACTGAAATTCTTATAGCGTATTCCGCCAGATAGTTGAGTGAGGAAAAACTTTGTAAGCCCATACCTTTTATAAGAGCTTCTGAAATAATTTCCATGTATATGAACGGTACAAC
>CAMWUB010000379.1 GCA_947177345.1 uncultured Ruminococcus sp.
ATATAATACCCATAATCACGTAACCGACAAATTTTAACATCATAAACCTTGCGACCGCACACCCGATAACAAAACCGGCAATCTGTGGGAAAAGCATTTTTAATAGTGCATAACCGGTAGCTTTTCTGTCATGCGACTTTGAGGAACGCTTCTGAACACCCATTTTTTCGAGTTCAGTTTTTGAAAAGTGTTTTTCCAGAGAGTCCTTTTTGTCTTTATAAGAAACATTCATATCAGTCAGCAGATTACTTGTCGGAAGGTCTATTCTGTTACTCTTGATGTCATTGATGTCTTCATATCTTTCCGAGTATGTCGTGAAATCGTCTTTGAGGTCAGCAAATGCATTTTTAATATCGTCTTTGAGTTTATTCTTATTCATAAAGTCCCCAGTCCCGCCCTTTCTTTACAGTCGATACGTGGTAATAACAATAATTTATAACATTACATTTGTAAATTATTCGTTGGATTAACATTAAATAGTTTTCCGGTACCATACCGGAGTGAATTCTTTGTAATTGACAGTTACAAAAAGATATATCCGCCCTGTAAAAAATATACCGAATAAGAATTATTTTTCGATAAGGTCAACAGTCCAGTTTATACGCTGGATATTCATGTCAAGCTCACGGAGTTGTTTTGACATAGTATCAACTTTTTTCTGTAACTTCACAACATCGACGGTACTTAAAATTTTAATTTCCGTATTTGAATAACGGTTCACAAGTGAGCTGGCATTTGACAGAAAACTTTTCATAACTGATACTTTTTTCTGCAAAACATCTTTTTCAGCTATCATATCAGTAAGTGATACACCGTTTTCAACCGTCATGCAGTTAGTATAGTTGATATTTTTAATCAGTTCTGCCATTTCGTCGGAAACGCTGTTCAGTTCCTCAATGAGTGTATAAGGATTTTCAGCAGGTGTTTCGCCCTCCTGAACCTTAGCATTGTCATTCAGTCTGCTGTGAATGTTATTTATTTTAGTTTTCATTTCTGCACGAAGTACAAGAGCCTCTGCAAGTTTCATTAGTTACCTCCTTTACGGTATGGCGAAAATTACTTTTATACTGTCGGGAACGTACTTATTTATTACTTCCTCGAACATAGGGAAAACTGTTTCACGCTTATTTCCGAACATACCACACCCGAAAGCCCCCAGTATTAAAATATCGGTCTTTTTTTCGAGTGCAAGCATGATTATTTTTCTGATTCTTGTATACATTATGTTATTTATTTTCTTACCTGAAAACATGAACTTTGCAAAAGTCCTGTTTACCGCCGGACTTGTTATGAAATTACATAAAACCGGTTTTTCAAGCCGTATGCCGTCGTCTTTCCGGATAACAGGAACATTTGCCGAATAAATCATGATGTCAGTATAATCCGGCGTGATATGGACTATATTTTTATGATAGTAGTCTTTCTGTTCCTTTATGGTGTAGTAAAGCATTGATGCCCGACAGATGTCTTCTTCCTGAGCCTTTCCACCGAGAATGTATGCTCCGCCAGCGTGTTTGGCGTTTGCGAAGTTGAGAGCGGTTATATTTCCCTGCTCCGCATATTGTATAATCGCCTGTATAGTAGTCGATTTTATTGTATTTTCTGCAATGGAAAAATATTTTTCACGTTTTATTTCCGGAAAATCCCTGAAAGTGTATACCGTTTCGGAAGTCATATCAGGAAAACTGCCCTCCCTGAAAATATGGTCATTTTCACGTTTTATGTCCATGTAATCAGCTAATGACATTGTGTATCACTCCTAACAGTAAAAGATGTGCCGGATAGAATACATAAAATACCCATTTGGTATATTTTCCGCCACCTTTTTCGCCGTTGTAGAGGAGTAAAAGCGGTATCGGTAATAAAATTCCCAATCTGTACCAGTATGACGAAAAACAGGAAATATCATTAATCACCATGACTATCAGCGGACAGATTTTGAATATACTGGCTGTCAGACCGTATGCAATAAGCTGATTTTTACGGTTATTCCGTGCGAGTTCAAAAGCAAGCGTATATATTACAGCTTCGCTACCCCAGTCGCAACGTTCCGCAACAGTACATATAAACAAGATTATCGGTAAAGTAAATTCTTTTTTTATTTTGTCGGTGTTGACGACGTGTACCGCAAACAGACTCAGAAATAAAGTGGTAATCATGCTTGACTTATCCGAATCGAAACAAAACGCAAAAGTAAAGTGCGATATTACCGCAAATACACCCATACGCTGAAAATATTTTTTCAGATTTCTCGTATAGTGATAGCCCTCCGAAATAAAGAAACACATTAAAGGTGCGGTAGTACGTCCGATAAACCGCATAATGCAATACAGCGGACTGAAAGGTGTTACAAACAGATATGCTATATGGTCAATCAGCATTGCGAGAATAGCAAGATATTTTAAATCAGATGCAGTTATACCAGATTTTTTTGTTTTCATATAATTTATTTGCTCCGTATTATTTTTTCCGGATTTTCAAGTGATATGTTTAAATTTTTGTCAATTATAAAATCAATGTATCTGTCCTGATAATCACAGTCAAGCATTACAGTCGCTTCGCCGTCTGATACCGCTTTTAC
>CAMWUB010000380.1 GCA_947177345.1 uncultured Ruminococcus sp.
ATTCTGTTGTATTCAATCTGATTTGAAATACACTCAAAAATATTTGTCGTCCTGTAGTATCTGTTTCTTGGTCTTGTGAAATATTCACGCATATATTTTACCTGTTTTTCGAGGAATACACCGTTTTTTCTGTACAGTCCGCAGAGTATCGCAGGAGCGGCACAAGCACCCATCGCAAAAATCGCACCGCTCATACCGAGAGTAATTCTGGTGAGGAAAAACACCGGAACACCAACCGCAAGACCGATTCCGAAACAGATAACCTGACGTTTCGTGAAACCCATGACAAATTTTTCTTTGATGTCGTTAAGGTCTTTCGGAATTGAAACATAATGTGCCATTTTTCCTCCTTAATGTGCAGAAAATACGGATTTTGAAATCGCACCGGTACGCAGAATTGTGAAAATCAATGCAGCTGTATAACCAAGTAACATTGCCATCTGCATGATAATTCCGTCCTCACCCGCATTCAGAGTTGTAATCATATTGCCGAACAGCGTCTTGAAAATTGCGAGTGCCACAACAATGAAAAACCCTTGAAAAGAAAGTGCAAGTAACTGTTTAATCCAGTTTTTTCCGACACCTGACCATTCACCGCTGTCCATCATTGTCGCCATCGGAATCGGAGCAATTGAAAGATACATGAAAACCTCGATAATTCGGCTTGCAAGCGTTATTACAATCGCTACAATCATAATCATGATACCCAAATGGACAATCAGCGAAATAAACCACACTGTCATTAGTTCACCTAATTCGAGTTCATTGAGTGCCGATTTTTTCAGTTCAAGAGCCGTCGATAAATAGTCACCACCTCCGAAAAGCGTGGTCAGACCGTTCGCACAGACGTTAGTTCCGAAAGAAAATAATCCGCTTGCAATGTAGTAGACATTCGCCACCAAAATCACGCCACATAGGGCTTTGATTATCCATTTTATGAAAATTGAGTCGTCAAAATCTTTGAAGTTATTCCCTCGTATGACCGTGTGAATCAGGTCATTCAGAAGAATAATTGTCAGAATAAAGCCACCAATCGGCACGACAACATTGTTACAGAGCGTTTCAATCGTCGTCCATATTGAAGTACCGCCAGTTGCTCCGACTGTAAAATTTGCAGGGTGAGAGGCAATATATGTATTTACAAGACCACCGTCTCCGGTTGTCGTAGAAAAAGTATTAGTCATCAAGTCAGAAATTCCGTCAAACTGCGATTTTATGCCGTCCTTGAAAAGATTGTTACACCACGTTTCCAAGGAATCAATTGCATCGCTTATTACGCTCATATTTGTCCTCCTTTCGCTTGATTATGCGGATTTCCCACCACAACCCACCACGTCCGCATTCAGTTAATCAGACTGCACCAGTCATCATATTCTGGAGAACGGGAACGAGAACGATAACAAGGAGGATAAGTCCAAGACCTGACATAAGCTGTTTCATACCTTGAGATTTAGGACTGTAGGCATAGAGAAGTTTTAGGCAAAGACAATACAGCAAGCTATAAAACATTCGGACAGATGCTCTTTTGTAGGAGCGTCTGTCTTGTCTTTTTAAGTAAAAAAACAAATCTCAATTTCATTTTTCTCTTGAAATAATCCCTCTGATGTGCTATAATGGTAACTGATACATAAAGCGTAACCAATAGAGAGGTGATTATAATGAATATTGCTATTTGTGACGATGAACCTGTTTTCTTGAAACAATTGCATAATAGAATTAGGAGTATGAAGATTCCTGATTGCGAAGTACATGAATTTACCAGTGGCAGGGACTTATTGAGTTTTTATGTTAAGGGTATGTATGAGGTTATTATTCTTGATGTTGAGATGCCTGAATTAAATGGATTAGAAACTGCTGAGAGAATAAGACAGATAGATAAATCTGTTATTATCTCGTTTTTAACTAACTATTCTGAATTTGCTGTTCAAGGTTATGATGTGGGTGCTTTCCGATATATTCTTAAAAATCAGCCTGATTATATGTATACAAAACAGCTAAACTCAATTATTGATGAATGCAAACAGAGATTTCGTACTTTTACATTTAATAATAAAAATCTGTCATTCAAGTTCAAACTAACGGATATTCTTTACTTTGAAGGGCATAGAAGAAAACTTACTTTGTTTACTTTAAATGGTGAACTGGAGTATAGTGGTGAACTTTCAATTGTGTGCGGAGAACTTCTAAAATACAATTTCATCATGATTAATCGTGGAATACTTGTTAATCTTGACCATATACAGAACATTACAAAATATGATGTTGTTTTAAGCAATGGAAGAAAAATTCCAATTGGAAGAATATATAAGGATGAGGTTGTCTCTCGCTATCTTGACTATGCAACAGGGAGATGATAGTATTGTCTGTTTTAGTTCAAAACATTATAGAAATAGCCAACATTGTAATAGAAATAATTCTGATATTTCTGTACTTTTCCTTATTAAGTAGACAAAAGCATAAGAAAATAGTTTCTTGCAGCATATTTCTATTAGCATCAATTATTCTTTCTTTTGTAGTGTTATATTCTGATAATATGTTTATCAATCTAATGACAACTATTTTGCTTATAACATTGATTT
>CAMWUB010000381.1 GCA_947177345.1 uncultured Ruminococcus sp.
GTCCGTGAGAGTGTATATTTCCTCGGACGGCTCGGAAAGTACGTTTTTGTATTCGGTAAGGGCGGTTATAAATGTGTACGTAACAGCCATTGCGGTTACCAGTAACAAAACTTTTAATTCAGGGATTTTGAGTACATCTTTTGCGTTGATATAAAACTGTGTTTTCATGACCAGTATGCACAAAACCGCACCGATAAAAATTGACAAATCCGTGATAAAAGTGACATATTTTTCGCCGATTATTCCGGCAAAAACCATACCCAGTCCCATAGGACACAAACCGATAATCAGCATAACAAAAGCTGAAGTAAATTGTTTCAGATAACTTTTCATAATGACCTCCGGTATGTAAGAAGTTCAAAATCCGCCGTTATTTCGAGACTTTCCAGTGAAGATAATTTTTCCTGCTGATTTTTTCCGGTGCGGTAATAATAAGGTGTCATTGAAAAAAGTGATTGTATATCCTGCTGAGATTCAAGCCGGAATTTATAAGTTATACGTTTTTTGCCGACAAATCCGAAGCCATCCAGTTCATAGGGCTTGACTTCATTTTTATATGGCGTATCATAGACCGCCTGTTTCAGTTCCCACAGATGATTTTCCGACGGTATAGCCATTAACATAATACCGTCATTTTTCAGAACACGTTGAAATTCTCCGCTACAATACGGCGAAAAAACCGTAACAAGCGTATCACATGAACTGTCTGCCACCGGAATATTGAACACACTCGCAACCGCAAACATAATATTTTTATAGTGTTTAGATGCCATTTCAACGGCGGTCTTTGAAATATCTATACCATATATTTCAGAATCCGGTGAGATATTTTTTATACCAGAAGTATAATAACCCTCACCGCAACCGGCATCGAGAATAATTCCGGAAGTTATCTTTTCACAGATTTCATCACGCAACGGAGCGTAAAAACCTTTATTTAAAAAATCTCGCCTTGCCTGAACCATTAATTTATTATCGCCGTGGATAGTCTTTCCGGTATGTTTCGACATAAGAAGATTTACGTAACCACTTTTTGCAACGTCGAAACTATGGCGATTCTGACAGCTATAGCTTTTTCCCGATATAACGAGTTTTTCACGGCATACCGGACATATAAGTATATTCATTCCGCACCTCACAGATAGACGGCAGGGTCAAGAGAAGTTTCAGCTAATATGACTTCAATCTGTGGAAATTTTTCCTCAATAGTACATCTCAGCTCATCAAGTACGATATTTTCGGTATGGAAATGACCGCAATCAAAAAGCGTAATATGACGGTTATTGGCATCAATCCAGACATCATGTTTTACATCTCCGGTAATAAAAGCATCGCATTTTTTTGAAATTGCGAGGTCAAGCATAGAGCCTCCCGAACCTGAACAGAATGCAAAACGCTTCACCTTATGCGAACCGTAACGATTCATACGGACATACGGACAGCCGAAAATATCTTTTAAAAGCTGTCCGAATTTTTCAACTGAAATATATTCTTTAAGTTCGCATATCCAGCCGAGATTGTTTCCGTTACCGCAATCCTCAAAAATTTCAGATTCAGTTTCAAATTCAAGATGTTCGGAAAGTTTCCGCAATATCACACCATTAGTACCACCTTTTGCTATATCAAGATTAGTATGCATACATATCGCTGAAATATCACTGTAAATGAGTCTGAAAACAGGACTTTTACGATTTATTTTCTTAAGTGGGTGGAAAATTACAGGGTGATGTGAAATCATTAATTCCGCACCTTTGCATTCCGCTTCATATATCGAAGGGATAGTTATATCAAGTGTAAGCATTATTTTACTGCATTCCATATCATAATTTTCCACAAGTAAACCGGAATTATCCCATTTTTCCTGAACGTCCACCGGATAGACTTCATTCAGGTAGTCATAAACTTCATTTATGCTTACTTTGCCTATGCCGTTTTCGAGTTTATGGGCAAGTGCTGAAAAATGTACGGATTCTGAACGCATACCGCCGTTTTCGAGTGCTGAACTTATTTTCCTGAGGCGTGTAACTTCATTACTGATATATTTTTTTGCAAGGGGGTCATCATCGCCGAAAAATCCGGCAAGAGCCTCTGTTTCTGTAAGTCTCTGGAATTGTCCGCTCCATTCCGCACACATTATTACGTAAAATTTTTCACTGTCTTCTACCACTTTTTCAGAAGTAATTGCAAAATTACTGTCATAAAGCCATTTTCTGAGTACTTCCGATTTTGTCATTGGCTGAAGAATAAGTCTGATTTTACTTTCAGCGAGTTCCGGACATTTATGTAGAATTTCAATAATAGTTTCTCCGCCCATACCTGATATGACTATATCTGAAACGTTATCAAGCGGAACATTTTCGAGACCGTCAGAAAGAACGAGTTCAATTTTATCCGTCAGATTATTTTTTTCAACGGTACGCTGTGCTGAACTCAAAGGACTTACATTAATATCTGAAGCAATTACTTTCTGACATTTTCCGCTTATAATAAGTTCAGTGGCGAGGTATGCGTGGTCAGTTCCTACATCTCATACAATACCTTTTCAGCTGACCATATCGGCAGAAGCCTGTAATCTGT
>CAMWUB010000382.1 GCA_947177345.1 uncultured Ruminococcus sp.
GAATAATCTTATTGACCCTGAAAAATGTTATCTGAATCCTGATGACGGATTATGGTATTGTAAAAAATGTCATACAGCAAAACAGGGCTTTAAAGAGTCTAACGGACAAATACTCAAACACAATAAGCAGTGCGACTGTGAATATGAAAAAGAGCAGGCGGAAGAAAAAGCTGTTAAGGAACAGATGAAAAAAGAGAACATCGCACGTCTGAGATATGAGGCTTTTCCCGCTTGCAAGAACAGCCCCGATAGCACTAAGAATATGCGTTCATGGACTTTTGCCAATGACAAAGGCTATCAGCCTGAATTAAGATACAGGGCTGAAAAATTCGTCGAGAATTTCGATATTTTTTACCAGAAAGGAAAAGGTCTTCTGTTTTACGGCGGTGTCGGAACAGGTAAAAGTTATATGGCTGCCTGTATTGCAAATGCACTTGTAGAACGTGAAAAGTCTGTACTTATGACCGACTTTGCAACGATTTCAGCTGCTGTTTCGGGTATTTACGACAAGCAAGGATACTATGAAAGCCTTAATAACTATTCCCTGCTTATCCTTGATGATTTGGCATCGGAACGTGACAGTGCCTATATGAATGAAATCGTACACAAAGTTATCAATTCACGCTGTGATGCAGGACTTCCGATGATTATCACTACAAATCTTACTGAAAAAGAACTTTTTGAACCTGATAAAAAATTTCTTCATGACCAGCGGATTTTCAGCCGTATAACTTCAAAGTGTGTGCTATTAGAAGTAACAGGTCCGGATCTTCGTCAAGAAACTAGCTATGAAGAAATTGATGAAATAGCAACACTTCTCGGACTGTAAAGGCAGTGAAAATATGGGCGTGATATTTTACGGACTTATACTGTTTGCCTTTGTCAGGATATGACATTTGCGAAGCTCAAGGAAAGCCGTTATCAGGGAAAAGCCTGTTGTCATATACTCAACCGAGGTAATAATTTATGACAAGAAAAACTGAGCAGGAGCTTACTCCATATGAATGTGCCGGAATGTATACGGTTATTGGCAAGACTGAAACTGAAACGTACTACATAGAAACTATACGTACATACAACGGTGCAACAGTAATCAACCGTATTCCTAAACATACCAAAGAAGAACAATCAGCCATTGATAAAAGTATCTTAAGAGATTTGTTAAAGTCGGTCAATTCAAATGTAGATTTCAGCAAGGTTGAGTATATGGAACTTATAATCTGAAAGGAAAGAAAAAAGTATGACCTACAAAGAAATGACCAGAAAGTATGAAGAATGTGGTCTTACTGACTATCAGCTTCGTACTTTGGAAGACCTGAAAGAGATTCACGGTGTGGATGTCAGGAAACTGTCGGGCTACTCCGGAATGTCTGAAAACAGCAGGAAACTGTTTGATGTGACTGTTTTGCGTTTCTATAACGCACACGGTCTTGACAGCAGACTGCAACTTAAACCTGAAGCTGTCAATTATGTTCTCGACATCACATATTGCAGGAACGATGAAACCGTCAGACGTGAAATTTTCCTTGTTGACAGCAATATGCGTGTAACAAAAAAGTGTCTGCACCGATATATCTATAAAAAGAACGTTGCCGTTAGGAACTGCACCGCTTTCAAAAAGCATTATCTTCGTTTTGAACTCAAAGGCGAGTGGTATCACATTACCGGAAATGGTCAATGGTACTGAAAGGAAGTGAAAAAGATGCTGAATCCTTACCAATATGACAGACTATATCATATAGCACGAAAAGACGGATTCGACAAGTGTCAGGAAACGCTATATGATGCCTGTGAAAATGTCATAACCACTATCGAGGGTGACAGCTATGCAGAACTTGTAAAAAGCCTTGCTATGATGGTTGTTGAATGCGAAAAAATTATTATCGCTCTTGATTCGGACTACCACAAGACATTTTATGAAGAATTAGAAGAAGAAATCCGGAAACAGGCAAAGGAAAGAAATTTAAGGAAGTGAATAAAAATAATGACATTCGGGCAGAAAATAAGAAACCGCCGTGAAGAGCTCGGCTACACTCAGACGGAGCTTGCAAAGCGTGTACATACTACTCAACCATATATCTCACGTCTGGAACGGAATAATTTCAATCCGTCAATGAAGATGATTAAAAACATTGCTGATGCACTCCGCATCAGTACCGACTATCTGCTTTTTGATGACAGAGAAGCGGTCTGAAAAGAGGTGAGAATATGGAGAACAAGAAAAAATTTATCGAGGGACTCGGCACACTTCTTTTGATGTATTCAAGGGAAGATGTTGAAAAGCTGGAATATATCAGGAAAGATTCGGAAGAACTCGTGTGTATCACATACACCAACGGATATAAAAAATATGTGAACATATGGGGCGATTCCTGCATTGCAATAATGAGTGATGTCTACAAGGCAATGCGTTGATTTCAAAACGTTTCTGAACCGTTGTACGTTAAACAGCGGTATCCCACAGCTTACCAGGCACAACTGGAGCTGAAAGAAACTTAAAACAGAAATGAGGTGATTAAATGACCATAGCAGAACTACTTGAAGAACAGAATATC
>CAMWUB010000383.1 GCA_947177345.1 uncultured Ruminococcus sp.
TTTTTTTATATTACATATTCTGTGTGGAAATCAATAAATTCATTTTTACTGAAATCCGGAATATTTCCGTACATATCAAGCATAAGCCGGATTATTGCTACTGATTTTGCCTGTGTACTTATGCCTTTTGTGGGATTAAATTCTATATCCGTGAAATGTGTATATTTTTTTATTTCCTGAATTTCTGTATCAGAAAAAGATTTTTTAACCGCTTTTATATAGATGTAGTCATAAAATGCAGTTTTCGGAAAAAACAGGGAAAATTTCACCATTATAGTCAAAACATTTCAGTTCACCGGAATTTTTCAGCCGTGAATCACGTTTGGCATCTTTAGGTGAAACTGTAAGTAAATCCCTATAAGCACCACCACCTGTAAAAACCTTTGAACTTTGATAAATATTTTCCAACGGAAAGTTATCAAGTTTGAGATTAAATGCACTTAACTTCATACCAAGCGGATTTTTACTTTTCGTGCTTATTTCAAGAGGTACTGAATTACTGTCCGCTTTTAAAATAGCACTATGCAGACTTTCAATAGATTTCTGTTTCTGTGATACAGACAATCCGGCAAACCATTCAAATGAAAAACTTTTTAATGAAACTTTTCCGTTATTTAAAAAATATGCAGGTCTTTCAGCCATAATTGTACCTCATTCAGTAATTTTTCTTGCCTCAATGTAGAAACGTTTGTCTTCCGCATGACCCATTGAAAAAGTTTTCCGAGGTAAAGCACCGTCTTTAATAACGGTCGGGAATAACTGTGATTTGTCCATATCCGGAAGTATAAAACCTATACCGTTATGTTTTTCAGCGAGGTTCTTGACAGTTTCCGTGCCGTGAATGTAGTCAATTTTACCACCGTTAGATTTTATATAACCGTCAAGAAAATTCTGCAACGAACCAACAGATAAATTAGAAGTCTTGTTATTTATATAGAATTTCTTTTCGATACCGTTGCATGACATAATAATATACTGGTCAGATTCGGCAGTTTCAGATAATTCAAGAGCCGTTGACATTTCAGAGATAAGTTTATCACAATCTACATCATATACAAGTCTGTGTATAGCCTCAAATTTAAGAGCATCGCTATGGAGGTTGACTATTTCAGCAAGTGCATAACGTGCAGGGTGTCCGGAGAAGTTCATATCCGGATTGGATTTTTTAAGCTGTTCATAAAATTCCTTGGCGGTTGCAAGTGAATGATTTCCGTCGCCCATAGCGTAAAGGAGCAGGGGAGCATTTTCAAGACCATATTTATTATTGAATTTTTCTATATCAGCGAGTTCACATAAAGCGGAGTCAATTTTCTGCTGAGTTTCCGTATCGACGAGATAGCCTTTTATACTACCACCGTTCTGCATGAGTTCAAAATCGTATAGCTTTTGTAAGTCCTGATTTGCAAGGGGTTCGATTACTGTATTTTCAGGGTCGTCAATCAGTATCATAATGTGCGGTAATTCGAGACCTGCTCCCTGACGTACTTTTATACGAGGTGGTATTCTTTCTATAACAGTAGCTTCCGTTGCACGAACTTCCGAACTGCTACCCTTTGAGAAGTCATATTTTTCAAGGTCAATCGCTCCGACTATACCACGCCTTATAATACCGTTGCTCTGAACTCTTTCGACGTAAACCATAGCATTTTTGTACTCCCTGAAAATGCCTTCAGAAATATATTTATTCATGGAATCATGAATATTTTCTATTCTTTCGGAAACGTCATCATTTTCAAGAAAGATTTCCGGCAGTATCAGATTAAGTGTTGACGGTGCATCACCGACTTTATTATAAACCTCGTTCCAGTATTCCGGCTCGCTTGTATACTGGTCACACGCAATGACAGACCATTTTTTCATATCGACGTTTTCCGGAATAAGTATATCCGCATTATGAAAAGCAGTAGTATTCAAATTTTTTTCCTCCAGTGATTTAATAAATTTTTTTAATTCCTGATTGAGTGACGATACCGGCAGACCTACAACATTAAAATAATCGCCGTTGATACCCTGTACCAGTAAAGAACCTTTTCCCTGTATACCGTAACCGCCAGCCTTATCGAACGGCTCACCGGTAGAAATATACCATTCAATGTCATCTTCCGAGAGTTTGAGGAACGTCACGGAAGTATTTTCAGAATGGATTATCTTATTTCCGCAACCCATTATACAGAATGAAGTTGTCACTTCATGAGTATGTCCGGAAAGCATTTTCAAGTATTTTCTGCATATATTAGCATTTTTAGGTTTTCCAAGTATTTTATTATCTGTTTTTACCACAGTGTCACAGCCTATTACTATACAATCCGGATAAAACCTTGATACCGCATTTGCTTTTAGTTCCGCAAGGTAGGCGGACGGTTCGGAAGTGAGATTTTCCGGAAGTGTCTCGTCAACGTTTATCGAAACACATTCAAAGTCATCTGTAATTAACTTCATAAGTTCACGCCGTCTGGGTGATGCCGATGCAAGTATTATCTTCAATTTTATCACTCCTTTATCAGATTTTAACATATATTCATTATAATGTCAAGGGTACGAAAATAAC
>CAMWUB010000384.1 GCA_947177345.1 uncultured Ruminococcus sp.
GACTACTCCTGATGCCCCTACTGCAATAGGTGCGGAGCAGTCAAATCCCGAATACAATAATATTATAACACAAAAGCAGGGATATTTCAACCCCTCGGCAGAAGAAATTTTTGAGGCACAGATGCAGTACGAACGTGAAAACTCACCATCCTACATGGAAACTGTCTCAATGCCCGAACTTTATGAAATGGTTTATCCTGCAAAACCACCGATTATTGACGGTTTTCTGTACAATGGAACATATCTTTTTGTAGGTTCTCCGAAAGTCGGCAAGAGTTTCATGATGGCTCAAATTGCATATCATGTAAGTTCAGGAAAAACGATGTGGAATAATGCAGTTCGCAAAGGAACAGTGCTGTATCTGGCTTTAGAGGACGATTACAGGCGTTTACAGGAACGATTTTACAGAATGTTCGGTACGGAAACAACTTCAAATCTTTTCTTTTCAGTTGCCTCAAATTCCTTAAATGGCGGACTGATTGAACAGCTTGACGGTTTTATTCATGAACATCACAACACAAGCCTGATTATCATTGATACTTTGCAGAAAATTCGTGAAACTGCGGGCGATAATTATAGTTATTCCCGTGATTATGACATCATTGCACAACTGAAATCGTTTTCGAACAAAAATAATATCTGTTTACTTCTTGTTCATCACACACGCAAGCAGAAAGAAGACGATAATTTTGATACAATTTCAGGTACAAACGGACTTCTCAGAGCTGCTGACGGTGCTTTTGTGATGTATAAGTCAAAACGTACCGATACAGGTGCAACAATCGAGATTTCAGGACGTGACCAGCCCGACAGAAAAATTCTGCTGAAACGTAATACGGAAACGCTCTGTTGGGACTTGGATAAAATCATTGATGATAAATTCAAAGCTCCGCCTGAACCTCTGCTTGAAAAAATCGCCGGACTGGTTAATGAACATAATCCGACATGGCAGGGTACGGCAACGGAACTTCTTGATAAACTTGGAATTGACGATATGAAACCGAATACTCTTTCACTGAAACTCAATGTCAACGTTGGGAGACTTTATTCGGAATATTATATATGGTATACGAATAAACGTAATCATAATGGCAGATTTATTATGTTTCAGTATGATATTGAACACCCTGTTGTTCCGAACACTAAAACTTCTGAATATCAGTACACTCCCGTTAATAACGATTCAATGGTTACTGGTGAAATGACCGTTTGTAGTGAAAGCGAAAAATAATTTGATGATATGACTGATGCGGAAAAAGAAAACTTCCTGTTTACAAGTCATTAAGTTATTTTATTTGACGTGACGATATGTGACGGTCGTGACGATATTTGTGAGGTATCAAAAAGACCGTCACCATCGTCACGGTCGTCACGCTTTTGACGGCTCCGTCTGTCGTTGCCTCGCAGAGCGTCGTGTACTTGTGATATTAGTGTTCACACTGATGTCGCAAGTACTAAGGCGTTACAAACGGCGTAAGCCCTTTGTAAATCCGGCTATCCAGCCGTTCCTTGCGATAGCATCTCCCTCAATTTTTAGTCGAATTGCTTACAGAAAGGAAAAAATATGAAGTACAAGAGAATATCATTCGGACAGGGCAAGGGTTCAATCACTCACAACAACAGGACTTTTATTGCTAATAATGTTGACAAAAATCGTATTACTGATAACATCACATTCATTTCCCGACCTATCAATGAAGTGTATGATGAACTTTTTGGCGATGCAGTTGAGTGTTATAATGCCCGACAGAAAAGAAATGACCGGAAAATTCATGATACATATTACGAACATCTATTTCACTGCAAGCCGTCAAATTCAGTGATTACAGCGAGCGATAAGCGAAAAAGTTTCTATGAAGATGTTGTCCAGATTGGAAAAATGGAAGATTCAGGTTACGGAACGGAAGATTTTCAGCTTGTTGCGGACTGCCTTACAGAATACATGAACGGTTTTCAGGCAAGAAATCCGAACTTTCATGTATTCAACGCAGTTCTGCACATGGACGAGGCTACTCCGCACCTGCATATTGATTACATACCTATCGGACATTACAAGCGTGGTATGGATACCCAGAATGGTATCGCCCAGGCACTCAAGGAAATGTGTTACGGTGAGGGAAAACAAGCGATTGCACGCTGGAGAGAAAAAGAAGTCGATGTGCTGAATGAAATCTGTCGAAGTCATGGTATAGAGCAGTTACCACCTGAAAAAGCACGTGGAACTTTGGAAGTTTCAGAATACAAGGAGCAACGCAGAAAAGCTGAACAACTTGCAGTTGAGAATGAAAAGTCACAGTCTGAACTTGATGCACTCAATGATGAACTGAAATCGGCTACTGAAAAGAAAGTAAAAATAGTGGAAATAGACAGTATTGAAACAAAAAAGTCCAGATTCAGTAAGAATAAAATTTCTATTTCAGAAGAAGATTTTCAGAACTTATCAAACCTTGCGAAAAAACAGGTTGCAGGCGTAAAACAGAATAAGAATTTGTTCTCATAGACGTTTAAGTAATAGATGAGAGTGAGAAATATAGAT
>CAMWUB010000385.1 GCA_947177345.1 uncultured Ruminococcus sp.
GTCACCAGCTTTAATTTTTATTTTCGCCTTATCAACGAACATTTTATACCTCCGGATATTTCTAAAGAAAAATCCCAAGCACACGCTCGGGATTAATTTTTTAATTACTGTTCTGCATAAACAGAAACTTTCTTGCGGTCACGACCGTAACGCTCGAATTTTACTCTGCCGTTTACAGTTGCGAACAGTGTATCATCTGAACCGATACCAACGCCCTCACCTGCATGGATATGTGTACCTCTCTGACGGACGAGAATATTTCCAGCCTTTACAAACTGACCGTCTGCTCTTTTAACGCCAAGTCTCTTTGATTCAGAGTCACGACCGTTCTTAGTAGAACCAACGCCCTTTTTATGTGCGAAAAACTGCATACTAATCTTAAACATAATTACACCTCCGAAATAGTGATATTGATTGTTTCGGGGAACTCTTCAAGGATAGCTTCGAGATGATTTCTGAAAACCTCAAGAATAGAATCGGCGTTATTTTGAGATGCCGTAATACGACATTTTATTAAATTATCCGACACATTAACTTCCGGTTCACAGTCAAACTCAGCAAGGATATTAACGGCAAACTGCACGGCAGAAGAAACTGAAGCACATACAATATCACTTCCGGATTCCGCATAGCCTGCATGACCGCTTATATCAAACCCTTTTAAAAGCCCGTCCGAATGATAGAATTTTGCACAAATCATAGATTATGCCTTGATAGCTTCAATTTTTACCTGAGTATAAGGCTGTCTGTGACCCCGCTTTTTCTTTTCACCTTTCTTAGGCTTATAAGTGAAAACAGTTATTTTCTTAGCCTTACCGTTCTTGATAACCTTAGCTTCAACAGTAGCACCTTCAACATAAGGAGTGCCTACCTTGATACCGTCTTCTGCACCAACAACAGAAACCTTGTCAAAAGTAACTGTATCATCTGCATTAACGGCGAGCTTTTCGATGAAAATAACGTCACCTTCATTAACCTGATACTGTTTACCGCCGGTTTCGATAACTGCGTACATATTACGCACCTGCCTTTTCAATAAACTCGCTGTAACAGGTGTGACAGAATCACTTAAAAGAATACCTGTTCACAAGCGGTGACATCATTATAACATAAAAAAAACGGCTTGTCAAGAGGTTTTTCAAAATTTTTCAGAAAAACGCCGGAAAAATTTTTTCCGGCGTAGATTTTGAATTAAAGTTTAACGAATCTTCTTACATCTCCGGCTTTTCCGACGAACATAGTCCGCGGTCTTGCCCATACCTCATTATTTGCGACGTTCTTATAAATAACGAGTTCCTCATTGGTCTCGCTATGACGTGCAGTGGCGATAACTTCGTATTCACCGCCCTTGAAGTGTCTGTATCTCGCACCGATTACTATTTCAGTATCCTTGTCCTCTTCGGTCGGCTGAACCGGTACACTTTCGGGTTCTACGTTTACAATGTCATCTGATACAATAACCATTGACGAGAACGGTGGCATTTTGATATATGCGTTACCGTTATCAACCTGAATCATTTTTCCTGAAATAACGTCTACGAGTGCATTAAGATGTGTATTGAATCTTATTTCATACTCATAATCAGCGAGGTTGAGTGCAACATAAACAGTCTGGTCGCCCTGAACTTTCTTGAAAAGCAACTGCTGATTTGTAATCTGCATTCTTTCGTAAGCACCTGTACGCATAGCCGGATATGCTCTGTAGATTCTTCCGAGCTTGACAATGTGTTTATAAAGTGAAGTATTTTCCCTTTCCATGTCCGGAAGATACAGACACGGACGGAGACCGTCATCTGAGTTATTTTCGTGCCTGCCCTGAATACCGTACTCACTGCCGTAATAAATCGACGGTATACCGGGCATTGCATAAAGAAGTGTATATATCAGCGGAAGATGTGCCGGATTTTTAACGGTACTTGCGAGACGGTTTACATCGTGGTTATCAACGAAAGTATAAAGATTTATATTTCTGTAGATACCGCCGTTTGCTCCGGACTGTCTGTTAATAGAATAGTCAATTTCATAGTAGTTCTTGTCGTTATGTGATGAGTACAGACCCTTGTAACATTCGTAGTTTGTTACACTATCGAACATTTCCGGATTAGCCCACCTGTTGTAATCGCCGTGAATAATCTCGCCCATAAGCCAGAAATCAGGTTTTTTGCTCTTGCAGAATGTGTGTATTCTTCTTATAAAATCGAAGTCGAGACAGTCAGCGGCATCGAATCTGATACCGTCGATTTTAAATTCCTCAATCCAGTAGTTTACGGCATCTATGAGGTGGTCACATACACCGACGTTACGGAGATTAAGTTTAACAAGATTATAATGACCGTTCCAGCCCTCATACCAGAAAGGGTCACCACATGGAGACTGTCCGCCGAAGTTAAGATTCTGAAACCAACCGCAATAACCTGAACCCTGTCCCTTTTCCTGAATGTCAACGAACTGCGGGAATTTTCTTCCCACGTGATTGAAAACGCCGTCGAGAATGATTCTTATTCCGTTTTCGTGAAGCTTTTCGCATATATTACGG
>CAMWUB010000386.1 GCA_947177345.1 uncultured Ruminococcus sp.
GTATTATATCAGTAATATAAAAAAACACTCCTGTTTAAAAGGAGCGTTTTTATTTTAAATTATTTTCCGGAAACAAGCATTTTCTTCATCATAACGAGGTCAAAGACATCAATTCTGTTATCTTTTAATAAATCGGCAGACTGCCAGTTTATTACTTCGTCAGAAGCATTTATTAACCATTTCTGTAAAATTACTGCATCAGAAACATTAAACTTTCCGTCATTATTAACATCGCCTGATATAACTTTTTCGGCTTCCCTGACAAAAGCCGTATAATTCACGCAATATGCCGATTGTCCGTTAGTACCGAGCGTTATTTTATCCCCTGAACTGTAATTATTACTGTAAATATCAGCAGTCACATCATTGCTATATGAAACGGTCATATCCGTTTTATTGAAATCTTTCAGCCATTCCGGCAATGTTTCAACTCTGTTATCGAGTGCTATATATAATGTAATATCCTTATCCGCTGTAAATTCCGCAAGGTTTTCATTTGAATTTTTTGAATCGCAGGCAGTACGGATATATTCCGCACCCACAAGAGTTCCGGACATTCCTGTAAATGTGAAATCCCTGTCACCGAATACAATTCCTTTATCTGAAATACTTTCATCAATATGCCAGTCGCCTGAATTTCCGGTATCAAAGACATTCAGATTTTTTATAAGTTTTCCGTTGAGTGCCACTGCATTTTTACCGAAAATAAAACTATCTGCATTCATAAGATAACCTGCTCCGCCTGTAAATTTTATATAGAGGTTATGAACACCTGTAATTTCCGGAATATTAAACATTATGTTCTGATAATCAGAAAATCCTGATGTACCCTTGAAATTAACCGTTGCAACAGGTGTACCGGTTATATTATCAAGATATAGTTCCATGGAGCAGGCATTACCGGATATTTTACCGCCGAATGAAACTGCACCACCACCGAAATCAACTTTATTGAATGAAATATAGTCACCGTTTTCAATAAAACCTATATTCTGCCCACCTGAAACGAGGTCTTCAACTCTTATGCCCTCCTGAGACGAAAAACTTTCAGCTTCGATAGTTTCAAATGCTGAAATTACAGGAACTTCAGGAACAGACTGTGTTTCCGGTGAAAGTGTTACAACACCTTCAGGGAATGAATCAACAGTGAGGTCATTTATATAATACTCGATATTCATATAACCCTTACCGCAGTAATCGCCTTTGTAGTCTGAACTGTCATTCGGGTCAAGACCTCTTGCAATTTCCCATTCGTCCGGCATACCGTCATTATCGCTGTCAGTAATTTCCTTTGTAAGTACAGCCTGCGGATACTCATAAGTAACACCACACTGGATATTATACTTGTTAATATTTTCCTTGTTAGCGTCAGTAGCCTCATCATATGAAGCTGTTCCGGAAAGATTACCCGTACCCGATTCAGTTTCATATGCACATTGCTGGTCAATAGCGGTACGCTTTTCAGGTGAGATACCGTTTCCGGCGAAACTTATTACATTTTCATAAGACTTTTCAGCAGATTCGCAGGTATCAGCAGTAGAAACATTCTCACCGTTTACAATAGTCTGGAAAGATTTGTCACTTTTAAGAGATTCCTTAGTTACTCCGTAAGTATCTGTAATGCTCTGTTTAATGCTTATGCCGTTCCAGTTATCAGAAGTAACGGCATCATATACTGAATTGTCTTTGTTAAGCATACGGTTTCCGCTGAGATATATTCCGAAATTCTGTGGTTTCGTACTGCTGTCGACGTTCACGTAATGTTTACCGCCGGTAGTACCATTACCCATTTTAAGCGTATTATTAACATAATTAAGATGTCCGATAGTACCATAAGCCGTCTGATAAGCCCAGTTATATATTACATTGTTAGTGAAATCAGCAGTTTCAGTCCCCTCAACTTTACCCCTGAAGTTACGTGAAACATTATGTATTATGAGATTATGGTCAAAAGTGCTGTAACCTTTACCCATCATAAGACCGAAGCCATGCAGACCTTTTTTATGTCCGCCCCACGAATCCGCCGGACCTATAACGGAATACTGTACAGTATAGTACTCATTGTTTGAATATAATCCCCATTGTTCGTCGGTAGTCCATCCCATTGAACAGTGGTCAATAATAGACCCTGAACCGTTTGCACCGCCCCATGCATCGTTACCGGAGCTGGTTGCCGTATAAGGTCCGGGACGTGAACTTATATATCTACAGATTATATTATCACCTGCCATACCCATCTTGTAATTTTTCAGAGTTATTCCCGAACCACCAGGGGCAGTCTGTCCGGCAATAGTTATATTACTCTGACAGAGTATATTACTTTTAAGTTCGATAGTACCACTAACGTCAAAAACGACGATTCTGTTTGATTTGCTTACGGCATCACGGAAAGAACCTGCTCCGCTGTCGTTAAGGTTTGTTACGTGATATACTTCACCACCTCTGCCACCGGTAGCATATTTTCCACCGCCAACAGCTCCAGGAAAAGCAATTACTTTATCAACTGCTATCTGTTCCCA
>CAMWUB010000387.1 GCA_947177345.1 uncultured Ruminococcus sp.
GTTATAAAGGTGAAAGATTTGAAGTAAAGACCAAACTTGTAAATAAAAACAAAGGAAAAACTGAAACAATAAACTGTCTATGGAACAGAACTTTTAAAACATATGTTCCGGAACAGTGGAAAACTTCAAGTTGCGAGTACAGAAAAGTAACAGTACCATTAGACCCAGACTGGCATTATTATATTCTTTCCGTAAAAAGACTGCAAACTAATTAAGATATTCTTCTAAAGTGATATTCTGTTCATGGATTTCTGAAGCTGTTTCCGTGCCGACATAACGGTAATGCCATGGTTCGTAATCTATGCCGGTTATGTATTCCTTATCCGGTGGGTATCGGAGTATAAAGCCGTATTTATAGGAATTTTCCGCTAACCAGTCATAAACTTCAGTGTCCGTTGAATATGACTGGTCGGCATTTATATCGACTGCTAAACCTATTTCATGTTCACTTTTTCCGGCGACCGCAACCCATTCAAGAGCGAGTTTTTTAGCTTCACGTCTGGAATATCCCTCAGAAATGAAACTTTCCACTTTATCGGACATCATTTTTTTCTGTTCGTCGGGAGTCCGATAGCCCTCGCTGACAATAGGATAAATACCGATACTCCGTGCATCATCGAACATTTTCTGTAAATCCGGATATATTTTCTTGTCAATCCGTATACCGTTAGAAAGTTCTGTAAGTTCCGGTGTATAGCCGTATGGTATGGAGTTCTTATTATTTACGAGAATCAACCGCCAGTCATCTTGATTGCCGGTCTGAATCGTTTTCAGTACGTACATTGCAATTATAATAAGTATCGTTGAAATTAAAAATTTTCTTTTCATGAAAAAAACTCCTTTCTTATTTCTGATAATTATATCATACGGTCTTTAATTTTGTAAGATAAAATTCATAAAATTTTCTTAAAATTTCACCGTTTCGTCACATTGTTTTCATTGATATATTGTAAAATAAAATAAAAAGGAGTGTCATATATGAAACGCTTTTTTACCGCAATTCTCAGCGTTGCACTGTCGGCGGTTGTATGTATGCCGTTAGCATCGGGTTATGCGGAGTGTGAAAATGAAGACAAATTACTACCGTATCGTGATATGCTTCAGGATTTTAACACCACACATGGTACAACTTACGGCTTCGCAACTGACGAACAGCTTGAAAGAACAGGTTCAGATTATAAGACAGCAGAAGACTTCTACACCGCCCTGACTATGGAAGAATTTTCCGAGTACCTCGAAAATATCTATGTCGCAGATATGGAGTTCATGGAAAGCCAGAAAGATTTTGCAATCCCTCAAAGTGACGGTATTTCCGCCGATACAATGCCGTACTACATCAAAGAAGAACCCATCGGTGAGCAGGTAGAATTTTCCGTATCGAACGGCAAGAAGCTGAAACCGTCCGATAAAAATACTATGAACGTCGTCCTTTTAGAAAACTGATTTGAATAAGTCTGTCAGAAATGGCGGACTTCTTTTATTACAAAAAGAAATGTGTAAATTTATACAAAATTGACAAAAATGAAAAATTTTTCTTTTTGGTATTGCATATTTTTTCAATACGTGGTATAATTATAATATAATGTCTTTGAAAAAGGAGTGGTCATATTGACTGCAAAAGAAGAATTTATTTCCATTTACACCGAAAATATAAAGCGTAAAGGTGCGGACAAGCTTCTTGAATATCTCGAAAAAAGCGATTTCTTTACTGCACCCAGCAGTACACGCTATCACGGAAGCTATGAGGGCGGACTTGTTGAACATAGTGTAAATGTATATCACTGTCTGAAAGACTATTTATCACGTCCACGTGTAAAGGAACTCTATAATATGAACTATTCAGAGGAAACTATTGCTATAGTCGCCCTGCTCCATGATTTGTGTAAAGTCGATTTCTATACTATTGAAATGCGTAACCGCAAAAATGAGGAAACTGGCAAGTGGGAAAAATACCCGTATTACACCATAAACGATACACTTCCGTATGGTCATGGTGAAAAGTCTGTTTACATAATTTCGGGCTTTTTCTACGGCGACGCAAGACTTACTCGTGAAGAGGCTTTTGCAATAAGGTATCACATGGGATTTTCAGGCGTGGAAGATAAAAACACTATCGGCAGGGCTTTGGAAATGTATCCTCTTGCGTGTGCTTTGAATGTCGCCGATATGGAGGCTTCTTATTTCATGGAAGGCAGTATAAAATAAAAAATACGCATCATGCGTATGAATATATATAAAGGAGTTAGTTAATTTTATGAACTGGTATGACAATGCGATAATTTACCATATTTATCCGCTTGGCTTCTGCGGAGCACCTAAATTCAATGACGGCGGTGAAGTCGTTTACAGACTCGACAAGGTTCTTGAATGGATTCCGCATCTCAAGGAAATGAATGTCGACGCTGTATACTTCGGTCCTGTCTTTGAATCCGTTGAACACGGTTACGATACTACCGACTACAAAAAAATTGACCGTCGTTTAGGCGATAATAATTCTTTCCGTAATATAT